>CAMWYI010000116.1 GCA_947178455.1 uncultured Alistipes sp.
GGCGTACTGAAAGCGCTGCGCCGTCGTCAGTACTGCACGAAGCCTTCGGTTGCGAAACGCGAGGCGCTGATGCACGCCATCTACGTGGAGCACACCTATCGCAACGAAGAGTAATGCCCGACCGTCCGGCGCGACCGGAAGAAGGCGTTGCTTCGGAGCAACGAAAAACCGGAAATCCTGCACAGGATTTCCGGTTTTTTCGTGCAGTCGACCGGCCTATCGGATGAAAAGCAGCTCGCGATACTTGGGCAGCGGCCAAATCTGGTCGTCGACAATCTCCTCCAACTTGTCGATATGGTACCGGATTTCGTCGAGGAACGCAGCCACCGTATCATGGTAAGCAATCGCTTTACCCCGCTGGTCGTCGATGCGGTTGGCCCGTTTGCGCGCTTCGGTCATGTCGTCCGTCATTTTCTGAATGGACGCCGTGTGATACTGGATTTTCTTAATCAGCTCGATGTCGGCCGAAGCATTCAAACCCGGAATCTGCGCCATTTTGTACACCTTGTCGAGGAGCATCGCCTCGTACTTCGACGCAATCGGCACGATGTGGTTCATCGTCAGGTCGCCCAACACGCGGCTTTCGATTTGGATTTTCTTGGCGTAGGTCTCCCACTTCACCTCGGCGCGGGCTTCGAGCTCCACTTTCGAGAAGACACCCAAATCGGCGAACATCGCGACCGTATTCTTATCCAAATAACGGTCGATCATCAACGGCGTGGAAGTCTCGCAATCGAGCCCGCGACGGGCTGCTTCGGCTTTCCATTCGTCGGAGTAGCCGTTGCCGTCGAAGCGAATCGCCTTGCAAGCCTTGATTTTCTGCTTCAACACCTCGTAGATAGCCTTTTCTTTCTTGATGCCCGCCTCGATTTTGGCGTCGACGGCCACCTTGAACTCGCGCAACTCGGCGGCAACGACCGAATTGAGCACAATCATCGCCTCGGCGCAGTTGTCCGACGACCCGACGGCGCGGAACTCGAAGCGGTTGCCCGTAAAGGCGAACGGCGAAGTCCGGTTGCGGTCGGTATTGTCGAGCAAGAGGGTCGGGATGTGCGAAATGCCGCTCATCTTGAAGACGTTTTTGGCGTCGAAGCGGATGGCGTTGTCCCCCTTGCTGGCCGCCAGTTTGTCGAGCACGCCCGAAACCTGCGAGCCGGGGAAAGTCGAGATGATAGCCGGAGGCGCTTCGTTGGCCCCCAAACGGTGGGCGTTCGTGGCGCTCATAATCGAAGCTTTCAACAAGCCATTGTATTTGTAAACGGCCGAAATGACGTTGACCAAGAAAGTGATGAACTGCAAATTCTCGGAAGCGGTCTTGCCGGGGCCCAACAGATTGACCCCCGTGTCGGTACCCAACGACCAGTTGTTGTGCTTGCCCGACCCGTTGATGCCCTTGAAAGGCTTTTCGTGCAACAGCACGCGGAACTGGTGACGGCGGGCGATTTTGTCCATGACGGTCATCAACAACTGGTTGTGGTCGTTGGCCAGATTCGCTTCTTCGTAGACCGGAGCCAGCTCGAACTGATTGGGCGCCACCTCGTTGTGACGGGTTTTGACGGGAATGCCCAATTTCAAGCATTCGTATTCGAGGTCTTTCATGAACGCCATGACGCGTGCGGGAATCGCCCCGAAATAGTGGTCTTCCAACTGCTGGTTCTTGGCCGATTCGTGGCCCATGAGCGTGCGGCCGGTCAGCACGAGGTCGGGACGAATCGCCCACAGGCTCTCATCCACGAGGAAATACTCCTGCTCCCAACCGAGGTACGAAAAGACGCGCTGCACGTTCTTGTCGAAATACCGGCACACCTCCGTCGCGGCGTTGCCGACGGCCGTGACGGCCCGCAACAAGGGCACCTTGTAATCGAGCGCCTCGCCCGTATAGGAAATGAAGACGGTCGGAATGCAAAGCGTCGTGTCGACGATGAATGCCGGCGAAGTGGGGTCCCATGCCGAGTAACCGCGCGCCTCGAACGTATTGCGGATACCGCCGTTGGGGAACGACGAAGCGTCGGGCTCCTGCTGCACGAGCAATTTGCCGGAAAACTCCTCCAACACGCCTCCCTCACCGTCGGGCTCGGCAAAAGCGTCGTGTTTCTCGGCAGTACCGCCCGTCAGCGGCTGGAACCAGTGGGTGTAGTGGTCGGCGCCGTGCTCCAACGCCCATTGGCGCATGCCGGCCGCGACGCTGTCAGCCACCTCGAACGGCAGCGGCGTGCGTTTCTCCATCGTCTCGGAGAGAATGGCGTAAGTACGTTTGTCGAGGTACTTGCGCATGGCGTCGTGGTTGAATACCTTTTCGCCGAAATAATCCGAAGGACGGCCTTCGGGAGCGTTGGGCTCGACGGCGGCATGATTGATTGCCGCATCGACCATTTTGAAGCGTAACAAAGACATGGTGCTGATTTGGGGTTAAGTCGTTCGTATCGGCCGACGGGGATTTTCGTCCTGTTCGGCCGCTGTTCCGTTTACAGGGACAAAGGTAGTTTTTTCTCCGAAAAGTTGTTCGCGCAAAAACCGGATTATTTCAGAAAAACACGATTTTTTTCGTCGAATTTCCGAAAAACAGGTGCAAAATTTCAGATTTTGCCCGAATTTTTATGCTGTTATCGAAATAACAGACGATTTTTGAGGCCGTTTTCCGATTTCGTGCATTTTTTGAAAACCGTTCGAAGCGAAAGCGTTTCACCGAAAAATTCATCGGTTTTTCTTTTTTTCGGCAACGCGCGAAGTGCCGAAGCGGCGTTTTCCCGCTTCGGCAGACGGGAGGAGTGTTATTTTTTTCACACTTTTTTACCGCAATTCGCCGATTTTTCGTAATTTTATGCGCCAAAATGCAAACTCATACTAATTCTTCAATAAAATTATGGCAAACACCAACCGCGAAAAGCTGTTCGCCGAATTTCCGCCGGTCTCGACCGAAGCGTGGGAAGAGGTGATTACGGCCGATCTGAAAGGTGCCGACTACGAGCGCAAACTGGTTTGGCGCACGGGCGAAGGGTTCAACGTCCGCCCCTACTACCGCGCTGAAAATCTCGACGGCATCCGTTTCTTGGGCTCGCAGGCAGGCGAGTTCCCGTATGTTCGGGGTACGCGCACGGACAACCGCTGGCGCATCCACCAGACGGTGGAGGTCGACGACCCCGCCAAAGCCAACGCCGAAGCACTCGACATCCTGAACAAAGGGGTCGATTCGCTGGGATTCTGCATCCGCAAGGAGAACCTCACGGCCGAAGAACTCGACGTGCTGCTGCACGGCATCCACATTCCGGCCATAGACCTCGTATTCAGCGGCAAGCACATGGGGGCATTCGCCGAACTGGTACTGGCGAAACTCGAAAAAGAGCACGTCGGCAAGGAGGATGCGCACATCGCATTCTGCATCGACCCGCTGGTCAAGAATTTGGCGACGAAAGGCGACTTCTGCTCGCCCGACGGCGAAAAATGCTTCGCACGCATCGCCGCACTCATGGAGAAATCGCGCGAGTACAAGCACGTACGCATCGTGACCGTATCGGCCCAGATGTTCGGCAATGCAGGCTCGACCATCGTCGAGGAGCTGGCATTCGCCCTCTCGGCCGGTAACGACTACCTCGCCCGCTTGACCGACCGTGGCGTCGATGCCGAAACCATCGCCCGCAAGATGCGTTTCTCGTTCTCGGTGACGTCGAACTACTTTTTGGAAATCGCTAAATTCCGTGCGGCCCGCATGCTGTGGGCCAATGTGGTGAAGGCCTACGGCCCGCAGAACTGCGCCTGCAAGATGCAAATCCATGCCGAAACCTCGCAATGGAATCAGACGGTCTACGACCCCTATGTCAACATGCTGCGCGGCACGACCGAAGCCATGTCAGCGGCTATCGGCGGAGTCTATTCGCTGGAAGTGACGCCGTTCGACCGTGCGTTCGAGACGCCCAACGAATTTTCGAAGCGCATCGCCCGCAATGCCGAGCTGCTGCTGAAACACGAAGCCCATTTCGACCAAGTGGTCGACCCGGCCGGCGGTTCGTACTATGTGGAGAACTTGACCCAATCCATCGCAGCCGAAGCATGGAAGCTCTTTCTCGAAGTCGAAGAAAAGGGCGGCTATGCCGAAGCCTACAAGGCGGGCTTTATCAAAGAGCGCATCGACGCATCGGCCGCAGCGAAAGACAAGAACATCGCGACGCGCCGTCAGGTGCTGCTGGGAGCAAACCAATACCCCAACTTCACGGAGACGGCCCCTGCGGAAATCGCAGCCGAAGCCGTAACCCGCGCGCAAGGCGAAGGCAACGTGCTGACGCCCTATCGCGGCGCAATGGCGTTCGAGGAGATGCGTCTGCATGTCGACCGTTCGGGCAAAGAGCCGAAAGCGTTTATGCTGACGTGCGGCAACTTGGCGATGGCCCGTGCACGGGCGCAGTTCTCGTGCAACTTCTTCGCCTGTGCCGGAATCCGCGTGCAGGACAACACCTATTTCAAGTCGATCGAAGAGGGCGCGAAAGCCGCACTGGAATCGAAAGCCGAAATCGTGGTAGTCTGCGCGTCGGACGACGACTATGCCGAAGCAGCGCCGAAAGTCAAGGAGTTGCTGGGCGGCAAGGCGATACTGGTAGTCGCCGGAGCACCGGCCTGCACGCCCGAACTGGAAGCACAAGGCATCACGAACTTCATCAACGTGAAGTCGAACGTGCTGGAAACCCTGAAGTCGTACCTTAAAGAGCTGGGAATCTGACTATGAGAGCGAAATTTTCAGAACTGGAATACAAAGCCGCAGCCGGAAACGCCTGCGCGACGAAAGGCTGCACCGAAAACGAACCTTGGGTGACGGCCGAACAGATCCCCGTGAAGGGAAACTACACGGCCGCCGACCTCGAAGGCATGGAACACCTGAACTATGCGGCCGGTATGGCCCCGTTCCTGCGCGGCCCCTACTCGACGATGTATGTAATGCGTCCGTGGACGATTCGTCAGTATGCGGGCTTCTCGACCGCCGAAGAATCGAACGCATTTTACCGCCGCAACCTCGCGGCAGGACAGAAAGGTCTGTCGGTGGCGTTCGACTTGGCGACGCACCGAGGCTATGACGCCGACCACCCGCGCGTAGTGGGCGATGTGGGCAAAGCCGGTGTGTCGATTTGCTCGGTCGAAGATATGAAAGTGCTGTTCAACGGCATTCCGCTCGACAAGATGTCGGTGTCGATGACGATGAACGGCGC
>CAMWYI010000117.1 GCA_947178455.1 uncultured Alistipes sp.
AGCGTGTTCATGAAGAAGTGCGGATTGATCTGGTATTTCAGATAATCCATCTGCGCCTGCATGTTCTGTTCGTTTAGCTCCTTCATCTTCTGCTCGTCGCGAATCGACTGGTACATCAGCTTGATGCCCGAATTGGCGCCGGTCATGAAGAGTCCCAGAATGATGTTCCAGTAGAGCTCCAAATCGGTGAACGAGGCCTTGTGCCGTGCAGCGTTGTCGGCCATGTCGTTCAGCGTCGCTTCCGCCACGTAGTGTTGCTCATAGAAGTCTACGAGACAGAACACGCTGATAATCAGCAGCAGGTCGCACAGCAGATACTTCCAGTACTTGTGCCGGAGCAGATAGCGCTGTGCGATGACGATGTTGTGAACCAAAAAAATGGTCAGATAGGGGGCGATTTTGCGCCACGTCGTCAGCACGTTTTCCAGACTGACGTGCAGCTCCGACATCATCTTGGAGTTGAGCACCGGCACCAAGATGATGGCCAGCCAGACCATCAGGTAGAGCAGGTTCTCGCCGATTGCCTGCTTTTTAGTGATTTTCATGCGACTTCATCTGCTCTAGCAGAGCCGGCGTGTAGAGGTAGCGTTTGATGCTTCGTTTCGGCGTCTTCTCGAACTCCGAAGGGTAGAGTACGATTTCCCCGATGCGTTCGTATGCGGCCAGTTGGGCGTTCAGCTCGTCCAAGTTGCGGTGCATGATTTCCGACAATTCGCCGCGCACGCCGTCGTTCTCGGCTTGCTCGTAGTCCGGTACGACCAGCGCCCGCAGACGTCCGTTGCCGACATCCACGACCAGCGATTCGAGCACCAGATACATGTTATTCAGCTTGTCCTCGATTTCTTCGGGATAGATGTTCTGCCCGTTGCCCGACAGAATCATCGTTTTCGACCGCCCGCGTATGTAGAGCGTGCCGTCGGCATCGAGCGTCCCCATGTCGCCCGTGTGCAGCCAGCCGTCGGCCGTGAACACCTGCTTCGTGTCGCGTTCGTTCTTGTAGTAGCCCGTCATGACGTGCTCGCCCCGCACCTGAATTTCGCCGGGCTTATGCTCCGGGTCGTCGGAGTCGATGCGTATCTCAATAAATCCTTGCAGATAGCGGCCCACCGACCCTTGCTTGAACTCGTCGTCCGACGAAAAACTTATCAGCGGCGCGCATTCGGTCATGCCGTAGCCGACCGTCAGCGGGAACTGGATTTTCATCAGGAACGCTTCTGTCTCCTGATTCATCGGCGCGCCGCCTACGATGACGAGCGAGACATTGCCTCCGAACGTATCTATCAGCTTCTTGCGGATGACCGCATGAATGGCCGTGTTGAGGAGCGGAATTTTCACCGCAATCGACATCGGGCCCTTTTCGAGCAGCGGCATGAGCTGTTTGCGGTAGATTTTGTCCATGAGCATCGGCACCATGCAGATGACCGTCGGTTTGACGACCTGCATCGCTTCGAGCAGGATTTTCGGTGTCGGAATGCGGCCCAGCAGCGTGATGTGCCCGCCGACCGCCAGCGGCGACAGAAAGTCGATTGCGCATCCGTAGGCATGGGCCAGCGGCAGGAACGACAGCGTGCGTCCGCCTTTGTGGAAATAGTGTTGGCCGGTCTGCTTGTTGTAGACGCTCGTGGTATAGACCACATTGCCCGTGAGGTTGTTCACCGTGAGCATCACGCCTTTCGAGTGGCCCGTCGTGCCCGACGTGTAGTTGAGCAGCACGACCCGGTCGTTCGGAATATCGGGATAGGCGATGTCGTTGACGCTGAATCCGCGCGGATATTTCGTGCGGTAGTGTTTCAGAATGTCGCGTTGGAACTTGGTCAGGGTTTGGCCGTCGCGTTCGTAGACGACGTGGAAGTCGGTCAGCGAGAAAACGGCTTCGATTTCCTTGATTTGGTCTTCTTCGATGAGGTCCCAGAAATTGTCGCCCAAAAAGAGCAGGCGGCTCTCCGAGTGGTTGACGATGTGCACGACATCGGCGGCCGTGAAGTCCTGCAAAATGGGCACGATGACTGCGCCGTAGGTAATGGTCGCTATGTAGGTGATGCACCAGCGGGGGTTGTTGCGGCCGATGAGGGCGATTTTGTCGCCTTGCCGGATGCCTGCCTTCTCGAAAAGCAGGTGGATTTTGGCGATTTCCTTCGCCATTTCGTAGTACGAAAAGGTTTCGTGCTTGAAATAGTCGGTCAGTGCGGACATTTCGCGGTTTTCGCGAAAGCTCGCTTCGTAGAGTTTGATCAGGTTTTCTTTGAGCATGGCGGAGCGTCGGTTGTTACCGGTCGGATTCGTCGTTCGTGGCGGCGGATTCGGTCGGGGGCGCGGTTTTGCGCGGATGCCAGATGTAGGTTTTCGATTCGGTGTGCGTCAGGAGCCGTTTGATGTTCTTGCGGTGGGTTGCCACCAGCAGCAGGGCGATGACGAACGAAAAGACGATGAACGACAGGTTGATTTTGTTCGTATTGGGCGAAATCAGCGTGAATATCGGGAAGCAGCATCCGGCGATAATCGACCCCAGCGATACGTAGTGCGTGCAAATCAGCACCAGAAGCCACACGCCGAAGCAGAGCAGGGCGATAGAGGGCACGATGCCCGTCACGGCTCCGACCAGCGTCGCCACGCCTTTGCCGCCGCGGAATCCCGCGAAAATCGGGAAGATGTGACCCAGTACGGCTGCGAACAGCGCGGCGATTTTCAGGTTGATGATGTCGTTGTTGCCTACGATGTCGTCGTATTGGAGCATTTGGATGATGGTCACCGCGACGAATCCTTTGAGGAAATCGAGCGCGAAGACCGGCGCGGCGGCGCGGCGGCCGAGCACACGCATCATGTTGGTGGTTCCCGCGTTTTTCGAGCCTTGTTCGCGGATGTCCACGCCGTAGTATTTTTTGCCGATCCAGACGGCGCTCGGAATCGAGCCCAGCAGATAGGCCAAAATCAGCATCGTCGTGGCGCAGTATATGGTCAGCGGTGTAATCGAGGGCATAGCAGTATACGTTTTTTGGTTCGAGGTGTGTCGCCACACTTCTGCGAAGATACGAATAAAAACAGAAAAAGCCAAAGTTTGCGACCGGTTATTCTTCTGCGGCGGCCGTTCGGCGTATTTCGTGCAGGATTCGGCGGGCGACCGGACATTCGTCGCAGCGCTTGTTTTGGCAGTACGATTTGGAGAGTTGAATCAGGGCTTGCGACTCGAATGCGTTTTTCGGTCGGGGTACGTGTTGCTCGCACCACTTCTCCGTCAGGCTGTTTTTCTCGGGCGAAATCGTTTCCAGCAGTTTTAGTGCGGTTTCGTGCAGCGATTCGTCGTCGGTGTAGCTGCCGTAGGCGAATTGCAGCACGGACACCAAGTTGATAGCCAGTATATTGCACTTGAATTCGCCGATGCGTTTGGGACGCGGGTCGTCGTTCGCATCGGGCAGGTAGTGGACGTTCCAGTAGGCGGACGCTTCGGCTCCGAACAGCCGTTGGATTTCCGTTCGGGTGCGGCACTCCATCGTGCGGTTCATCAGAAATTCGTCTTGCACGAAAAACTCCGCCGCCTGCACGATGCGCAGCAGCGGATGATTGATCGGCCGTATCTGCACCAAATCCCATGCGGAGAGTTCCATCGGTTCCAGCGCGTATTTGGCTGCGAGGTGTTCGTAGGTGCGCAGCAGATCGAGCCGATAGGCGTCCAGTTCGTAAAGATTAAGCAACCCCGACGTGCCGACCAGCATCGCTTCGACGGCGTGGGGCATCGTCCGTTCGCGCAGCACGATTTTGTAGGGTACGCGCCGCGCCAGCTCGATGAACGCCTCTTGGTTCTTGCTGTCGCCCAGCGTGCGGAAGTAGAGTTGATAAAAAGTCTGATTCCAGTCGCCCGAACACTCCTCGCGAAGCGTCTCGACTAATTTCATCTTGTAGCGCAGCCGGTCGAATGCGAGGGCCGTGAGAATTTCGTGGAAATGCAGTTCGTCCATCGCGGCGAGAAAATCGGCACAGGCCCGCTGTTTGGGGTCTTCCCGCAGCCGTTCGAGCGTCCGCATTTCGAGTTCCGTCATCTCACAGCATGTTGAGTTGCAGCAGCGCTTCTTCGGTCATCATGCTCTTGTCCCACACGGGGTCGAACACCAGCACGACGTTCACCGCCTGCACGCCCTTGACTTTGGCGACTTGTTGGTCGACCTCCTCGACCAGCATGTCCGCCATCGGGCAGTTGGGGGCCGTGAGCGTCATGCGGATGTTGGCCGTGCCGTCGGGCGTGTAGTCGATTTCGTAAATCAGTCCGAGATCGTAGATGTTGACCGGTATTTCGGGGTCATAGATGTTTTTGAGCGTCAGGACGATCTCTTTTTCTACCTGCAATATATCTTCGGGTGTCATCTCTTTTCGTTGTCCATTATTCCGCCGCCTGCTTGCCCGCGAACGCAAGCGCATAGAGCCGCATTTGTTTGACCATCGACGCCAGTCCGTTCGACCGCGTGGGCGACAAGTTGGCACTCAGCCCGATAGCGTCGATGAAATAGAGTTCCGTATCGAGAATTTCGCGCGGCGTGCGCCCGTCCAGCACCCGTATCAGCAGCGCGATGATGCCTTTGGTGATGATAGCATCGCTGTCGGCCGCATAGCGGACTTTGCCTCCTTCCATGCGGGCATCCACCCACACGCGCGACTGGCAGCCCTGTATCAGGTACTGCTCCGTGCGGTGCGACGGGTCGATAGCCGGCAGCGTATCGGCCAGCCCGATGAGATAGTCGTACTTGTCGAGCCAGTCGTCGAAAACCGAAAATTCTTCGATGATTTCCTCTTGTACTTTGTCCATAGTCGTTATAGTTCGACGATTTCTTCCAATACTTCGCCTTCCGATGCCGACGGTTCGGTGATTCCCGCCGCATGGGCCAGCGTCGGGGCGACGGCGGTCATCTCCACGCGCCGTCCGATGCGTTGCGCGCCGACGTCTGCACCGTAGAAAATCAGCGGCACCTGCGTGTCGTAGCCATAGAGCGAGCTCGACGACGAAACGCACCGTTCGCGCTCCTCGATGCAGCCCGGAACGAGGTTCAGCACGACATCGCCCGACCGTCGCGGATAAAATCCGTTCTGCATCTTGCGGGCATAGCCGCTGCCGAAATAGCTCGTGCGCATGG
>CAMWYI010000118.1 GCA_947178455.1 uncultured Alistipes sp.
GTGCTTTTCTGTGTCTGCAAAGGTAAATCGTTCCGTGCGATTTCCCAAAAAACGGTTCGGTTGTCGGAATAGCCGAAAACCGTTATCTTTGCGCCGGTTCGGGCGGGTATTTTGATGCCGTTCGGACTTGCAAACCCTAATTAATAAAAAAATGGAAAACATCACAACGAACAGGATCCCCTGTTTCTGGCGGTGGAACCGCAAAGGCTGGTCGGCTTTTGCGAGCTTGCATCGCGAGGTAACGATCGGGGTGCTTTCGGTGACGATGTCCATTCTCTTGCTGTCTGCCCAGCGCGTTGCGGCGCAGGATGCCGATACGACGGCTATCCGCTCGCTGCAAATCGACGAAGTGGGGATTTCGGGAAGCCAAAGTGCTCCGATTCCCAATGCGCTGGCGACGATTACGCTTTTCGACCGAAAAGCGCAGACCGCAGCTCCCGTCCAGACTTTGGAAGCCGCCTTGCGTCTGACGCCATCGGTCGATTTGCGCGAACGGGGCGGCAGGGGAGCGCAGGCGGACATCGCGATTCGGGGCGGCTCTTTCGACCAGACCATGGTGCTGTTGAACGGCATCGACTTCACCGATGCCCGCACCGGCCACCAATCGCACTCCTTGCCCGTCGACCTCGAAACGATTTCGGCGGTGGAACTCGTCGACGGTATGCCCGGTGTCGGGGCTTATGCCGGAGCCGTGAACATCCGCACGGTGCCGCTGTATCCCGATTATGTGCGGTTCGATGCTTCGGGCGGCAGTTACGGGTACGGCTACGCCAATTTGTCGGGTGCTGTCACGGGACGGCGATTCTCGTTGCTTGGAGCCGTCTCCTACCGACATAGCGACGGGTATCGGCACAATACCGATTTCGACAACGGCAATGCGTTCGTGCGGGCGACGTGGGCCCCCCGACGAGCGGGGTATTTCGAGTTCCAAGCGGGGTGGCAACTGCGCGAGTTCGGCTCCAATGGATTCTATGCGGCCTATAATCCCGACCAGTGGGAGCGTACCTCCACTGCGTTGGCGTCGTTGAAGTGGCAGACAAGGATAGGGCGCTTTTCTGTCGGCGCATCAGCCCGTTATCGCAAAAACTTCGACCGTTACGACTGGACGCGCGGAACGCCCATGAACCGCCACAATACCGATAACATCGGGGCCGGAGCATGGGCGGATTGCGTTTGGTCGGGCGGTACGACTTCGCTCGGCGGAAATTATGCCTATCATCACATTTTCAGCACCAATCTCGGCGAGTTGCTCGATGTTCCGCACGGCGATTATACCCATGCCAAAGCGCGGCACACGGGCAATCTGTGGGTGCGGCACACCTTGCAACGGGGACGCTTCGATGCGGCGGCTTCGGCCGGTATCAGCGTGACGCCTTACGGCGAATCGGCCCTGTGGAGCATTTCCGCTGGCTATGGGTTTGCGTCGGGTGTGCATCTCAATGCGGGCGTTTCGCAGTCGATGCGGCTGCCGACCTTCACCGACTTGTATTACAGTTCGCCGGCTCATATCAACAACCTCGACCTCGTGCCGGAACACGCTGTTACTTATCGACTTGATACGGATTATACGAAGCGGCGCTGGAGCTTCCGTGCGGCGGCCTATTACCGCGCCGGACGCGACATCATCGACTGGGTGCGGCGCGAGGAGTTCGCCGGCAAATGGCACTCCGAGCAGACGAGCCGACTGAATACTTACGGGGCCGAAATTTCAGCTGCGTACAGCATGGAAAACGGGTTTTTGCGGCGTGTTACGTTTGCCTACGGCTATACGACGACCGACCGTGTGACGGATGCCGAAGCCCAAAGCGCGATGGATTTCATGCGCCACAAGGCGGTGCTTTCGGCCGAAGTGCATTTCTGGCGGAGGGTGTCGTTTGTGCTGACTGGTTCGGTCTATGACCGCAACGGAAGCTATACGCACTATCCCGTGCAGGGCGATTCGCAGACCAAGACGATACGCGACTTCAAGCCTTACTTTCTGTTGGACGGCCGATTATCTTGGGAGAAAGGTATTTGCCGATTGTACGTCGACGCCACGAACCTGACCGATACCCGCTATTGCGACATGGGCGGCATTCCGCTGCCCGGCTTGTGGGTTACGGGCGGGGTGACGCTGACTATTGGAAAATCGCGGGAAAAATAGTACTTTTGTGAAAACAGAAACTATTGTTATGAACAGATTTATCATTCCGGCAATTTGCCTGTTTGCAGGTTTTGCCACATCCTGTGGTTCGGCGACCGGACGCGGCGCGAACGAAGCGAATGAGCTTCCGAAAGTCTATTACATACGGGAGATTACCCCCGAAAATTTGGTCCGGATTTACGATGCGCTCGAACGTCCGGCGACGGGCAAGGTGGCCGTGAAACTTTCGACGGGCGAACCCGGCGGGCATCATTTCCTGCAACCGGCATTGATCGCTCCTTTGGTACAGAAGGTGAACGGTACCATTGTCGAGTGCAATACGGCTTACGGGGGCGGTCGCGCTGCGACGGCCGATCATCTGAAAGCGGCCGAAGCACACGGTTTCACTGCTATCGCACCGGTGGACATCATGGACGCGGATGGCGATGTGGCACTTCCGGTAAAGCAGGGTAAGCATCTGAAAGAGGATTTCGTAGGGTCGCATTATCCCGATTACGACTTTACGCTGGTTTTGTCCCATTTCAAGGGGCATGCGATGGGCGGTTTCGGCGGTGCACTGAAAAACATTTCTATCGGTATCGCTTCGTCGCAGGGCAAGGCGTGGATTCATTCGGCCGGCAAGACGAACGACCCGAAGCAGCTGTGGAGTAATTTGCCGCCGCAAGACGATTTCTTGGAGTCGATGGCCGAGGCTGCCGAAGCCATTATCGACCATTGCGGCGATAAAATTCTTTATATCAGCGTGGCGAACAATCTGTCGGTCGATTGCGATTGCGACTCCAATCCCGAAGCGCCGAAGATGGGCGACATCGGTATTTTGGCCTCGCTCGACCCGGTGGCACTCGATCAGGCGTGTGTCGATATGGTCTATGCTTCGGAGGACGTGGGCAAGGTCCACCTCATCGAACGCATGGAGTCCCGTCACGGTATCCACACGCTGGAGCATGCCGAAGCATTGGGGCTCGGCAGCCGGACGTATGAATTAGTCGAACTGGAATAGTGCCGTTGTCTGTAAATAAGAAAAAATCCCCGCCGAAAAGGCGGGGATTTTTTGTCGGTCGATAGAACCGTGTCTTAAAAACTGTACTGCATCAGCACTTGTGCGCGATTGGCGTGATTCCGAAGCCCGTCCATGTTCTTACGGGTGCCGTAGAGGTATTCGGCCGCCATTTTGAAACGCGGTGTCAGCGAATAGAAGATATTGCCGAAAATGTATTGGCCCTGACGATATTCGTTGTCGGCATAATAGCCGTTTTCGTGCTCGATGCGAACCATCGAATAACCGCCCGAAAGCGCTACCCGACGCGACAGGTTGAGTTGAGCCGCAGCCTGCCACCCCCACATCGGCATGGTCTGAATCCGTGCGGGATTGGCCGGATTGGGCGTAAAGTCGAGTCCCGAACCTTTGAGGTCTTGGATGTAGGGCGTGATGCCTTCGCCGTAGACGCCGTTCATGAAGAGCTGGAACCAACGGCTGAGTTTGAGGTTGCCGCTGAACTGAGCACCCCATCCGAACAGCGAGGTGTTGCGGCCGGTCGCCAGATTGCGGGCGTACAGATTACGGAATACGGCCGATGCTCGCAGGTGGCTCTGACGCTGTTCCTGTCCCCACTGCACTTGCAGATAGACCGGAAAATCGGGCATTCGCTGCGGCAGCGGCGCGAAATTCTCGTTGTAGGTCGCGCTTACATCGGGCATTTCGGCGGCAAGACCGAATTGCATGTGGTCGCGGGCGAACGAACATTCGTAGCGGAGCATGGTCGCGAACTGGTAGTTGTAGGCGTTGGGGCCTTGGAAGTCGACGGTCGTCGGGCCTGCCTGCACGTCGCAGAAGGTGGTGATGTCGCGTCCGAACGTGAAGCCTTTGAGCGATACATAGGCCGAACGCAGGCGGGGAATGTAGCTGCCTTGCGCACCGCCGCGAAAATCGCCGTCCACATAGATGATGATGCGGCCCAGTGCGCGAGTGTTGGCAATGGCTTTCAAGAAAAGACGCGAGGTCGAAGCATCCATCGTCAGTTTCTGGTCGGTGGCGTAGTTGCCCGGAATGGGGATGTCGTAGGGCACGAAATCGAGGTTGTCGACCGTACCCTCGAATTCATAGGCCGTGCGCAGGGCTACGAAGCCGCCCAATGCGAACGAGAACTTGTTGTTCTTGCTGGCGAAGACGAACTGCGGGGCCTCTGTCTGTTGGTATCCCGTGCGGTGCGTCTCCAAGTAGTCCTGCGTCGCAGCCTCTGCGGAAAGACGATTGAGTGCCGCCACTTGCTGTGCCGTGCATGCGTCCGTGTAGATCGTATCCAGCTGGTGCATGGAGATCATGTAAACCGTCGGGGCGTATTCGCCGTGTCGGGCGGATCTCATGCGATGCTGGGCCGATACGCTGGTAGCCAGCAACAACGCTACGATCAGAAATCGAAATGTTTTCATAAGCCGAATCTATTTGGTTTTTAATGAATTTTTTTCTCTGTTTTGTTTTTGGATTACAGCCGGTTAATACCCGCCGTTGTGTTTTGCAAGTTGTATGCCAAAGAACCGTGCACGGATTTTGATTTTTATTAACTTTGCACGTCGGAAAACTCCGGCTCGCCTATTATTTTAAGGTATATCATGTCATTCGTCTTTTTTTTCGTGCTGCTGTTTGTCGGTGCGCTCGTCGTCGATTTTCTGTTTTGGTGGCGTTGCGCCGGTTCGTCGCGTGGTCGTCGCTTGCTCGTTTTCGGATTGGCGGGTTCCTACCTGCCGTTGCTGGCGATGATTCTGTTGCTGGGGTTCTCCCGCGACAATACGACCGGCTTGATGGCGGCCTGCATGTGGCTGTTTTGGATTTGGCTGTTTCTCTTCTTGCCGCGCTTGTTTTTTTATCTTTTTCGAGGAATGGGGTGGCCCCGTTTCGGAACGGTTGCGGCGGTCGGTGTGGCCGGATTGCTCGTGTGGGGCGTTACGGTCGGCCGAACCTCTGTGCGTGTTAGCCG
>CAMWYI010000119.1 GCA_947178455.1 uncultured Alistipes sp.
TGGCGAGCAGCTCCGGGTCGCAGATGACGAACTCCGGCTGCGTGAACGTCCCCGCCATGTTCTTGTATCCGTCGACATTTACGCCGTTTTTTCCGCCGATAGCGGCATCCACTTGTCCGAGCAGGGTCGTCGGAATGAATCCGAACCGCAGTCCCCGCATGTAGGTCGATGCGGCGAATCCCGCGATGTCGGTCACGATGCCTCCCCCGATGCCCAGCACGAACGTGGAGCGGTCGATGCCCGCTTCCAAGAATCGGCGATAAATGCCTTCAATCGTTTGCAGCGTCTTGATGCTCTCTCCCTTGCCCACGAGCACGGCGCCGTAGGGGGCCAGCAGTTCGTGGTAGAGCCGGTCGATAGCCGCATCGGAAATGGCCACGACCCGTCTTTCGGGCAGCACCTGCGGCAGAATTTCGCTGACCGAGCCGATGTAAATCCGGCTCCGAGACCCGATGACGAACGATGGCTTCATAGATTCCGAACGATTTTAGGAAGTGCGCAAAAATAGCATAATTTACCGATAATTTGTGTACCTTTGCGCCGTTAAAAAGTGCTGCTATGCAAAAACTGCGCAATATCGCGATTATTGCCCACGTGGATCACGGAAAAACCACGCTCGTCGATAAAATGATTTTGGCGGGACACATCCTGCGGGACAATGCCAAACAGACCGGCGAATTGATATTGGACAACAACGACTTGGAACGCGAACGCGGAATCACGATTCTGTCGAAGAACGTTTCGGTCATCTATAAGGACTACAAAATCAACATCATCGACACGCCGGGCCACGCCGATTTCGGCGGTGAGGTCGAGCGTGTGCTCAACATGTGCGACGGCGTGCTGTTGCTGGTCGACGCGTTCGAGGGTACCATGCCGCAGACGCGGTTCGTGTTGCAGAAAGCGCTGGCGCTGGGCAAGAAACCGATTGTCGTCATCAACAAGGTCGACAAGCCCAACTGCCGTCCCGAAGTGGTCAACGAGCAGGTGTTCGACCTCATGTTTTCGCTCGACGCCACCGAAGAGCAGCTCGATTACAAGACGATTTACGGTTCGGCCAAACAGGGCTGGATGTCGCACAAATGGAACCAGCCGACCGATTCTATCGTGCCGCTGCTCGATGCCATTATCGACGAAATCCCCGAGCCCGAAACGGTCGAGGGTACGCCGCAGATGTTGATTACGTCGCTCGAATACTCCTCATATACGGGCCGTATCGCTGTGGGCAAGGTAACGCGCGGCTCGTTGCGCACGGGTCAGAACGTCACGCTGGCCAAACGCGACGGGCAGACGCTGGTCAAGACCAAAATCCGCGAGCTGATGGTCTTCGACGGACTGGGCAAAAAGAAGGTCGACGAGGTGCCGTGCGGCGAAATCTGCGCCGTGCTCGGCGTCGACGGATTCGACATCGGCGATACGATTTGCGACTACGAAAATCCCGAACCGCTGCCGCCTATCGCTATCGACGAACCCACGATGTCGATGCTCTTCACGATTAACAATTCGCCCTTTTTCGGCAAGGACGGCAAGTTCGTCACGTCGCGCCACATCAAGGAGCGTCTCGACCGCGAGTTGGAGAAGAATCTTGCGTTGCGCGTGACGCCCGGCCCGTCGGCCGATAGTTTTAATGTCTTCGGACGCGGTGTGCTGCATCTGTCAGTGCTCATCGAGACCATGCGCCGCGAGGGCTACGAGTTGCAGGTGGGCCAGCCGCGCGTGATTACCAAAGAAATCGACGGCCGGAAGTGCGAACCAATCGAGGAGATGACGGTCGACTGCCCCGAAGATTGTTCGGGCACGGTCATCGAACTGGCCACGAAGCGCAAAGGCACGCTGACGAACATGGTGTCGAACGGCGACCGCGTGCGGTTGGAGTTCGATATTCCGTCGCGCGGCATCATCGGTCTGCGCTCGAACATGCTGACCGCTACGGCGGGCGAGGCGATTATGACCCACCGGCTCAAAGATTTCCAGCCTTGGGTGGGCGACATCGAAATGCGCACGAACGGCTCGATTATTTCGGGTGAGACGGGTACGGCCTATGCCTATTCGATTGACAAGCTGCAAGATCGCGGGCGGTTCTTCATCAACCCGATGGATCAGGTCTACGAGGGGCAGGTCATCGGCGAACACACGCGCCAGAACGACATCACGGTGAACGTAACGAAGTCGAAGCAGCTAACCAACATGCGAGCTTCGGGTTCGGATGACAAGGCGGTCATCGTGCCGCCGAAAGTGTTTACGTTGGAGGAGGCCCTCGAATACATCAAGGAGGATGAATACGTCGAGGTAACGCCGCACGCGATGCGTCTGCGCAAAATCCTCCTGCACGAAGTCGACCGCAAACGCGCCCCCCGTTAAGAACGGGGTTTTAAGCGCTACGGAAGGTCGTTTTGCTTCTGGTGGTTGGGAAGCGCTCTGACCGAAGCGGGACGAAGACTGCGGAGCACGCGAGTATACGAGCGGGCCTCCGCCGCCGGAGGCTTCGGCCCGCGCGGCTCGTAGAGCCGCAGTTATGAAGCGGTAACGGCGCAGGAACCTCCCGAAGCCAACCGACCGCTCTTCGCGCTAATGAAAATCACCTGTTTGGGCTTTTGATTTTTCGACTTTTTCGTATATTTGCAATATATTATTGTATCTGCTTATGGTGAAATAATGATTTAGAAAACCTTTCGGTGTCGGCGCCTTGTGCGGGCGCGCGACATCAAGACATAAAAAGCGCATTAACGTTTCTATTTTGGTTTCAAAACTTCGACACTTTTGAATAACAGTAAGAATGAAATGTTAGTGTCTGCGCTTGCTGCGCGGACATTATCGTTTATCTTGCTGTTGGGCGGTCGAAGGCCTTGAAACCGGATAAATGTTTTGTCCGCGTCTTTTTTTGTGTTCTATTCAGGCGCATTCCCGTTCGGAACAAGGATTTTTCCCGCTTTGCGCATGGATAAAACGAAAATTGTTGCTATTTTTGTTGTATTGTGTCATGGCGTTCTCCTTACGAAAAACGCGGGGTGCTTCCGAACGTCGGAACATCGCCTGCGAGCGGTACCGAACGGGCCTGAACAGCGGATTATCCGCATAAAAAAACACAAGCGTCATAACTCGTATGCGCTTGTGTCAGAAGTAGTCCCGACGGGAATCGAACCCATATCGTAAGAACCGGAATCTTGTATTCTATCCATTGAACTACGGGACCGGATGCGCAAAGATGCAAAAAAAAATTTATCGAAACAAAAAAATGAAAAAAAAGCTGAATAATTGGGAGCGGATGGAGGCCGTGATTCATTGGGCGAATATGTCCACCAACTATTTTGCTCGTTATATCGGCCTTGCACGCGGCGAAAACCTCTACCAAATCAAGCGCGGCAACAACGGTATTTCGCTCGATTTGGCCGAGCATGTCGTGGCCAAATTCCCGCAAATCGACAAGTTGTGGCTGCTCACCGGCGAGGGCCACATGTTCGCCGAATTGGACAAACACGTGCCGATTCCGTATTACAAGGCCGACGCCGAAAAGGAAATCGGCCGTATCGCCGAGTTGAAGCCGGATGATTATCTGTTTTTGCCGATGGTCGGCGCGTGCGACTTCGCCATGTGTTACGGCGGACGCGCTATGGGCAGCGTCGTGCCGACCGGTACCGTCGTGTTGTTGCAGGCCGTCGCGCTCGACGCGATAATTCCCGGCGGTGAATATGTGATTGTTAGCGAAAAAATCGTAACTTTGCGTATCGTCCGTTCGGTCGAGGACGGGGAGCGTTTGCGGCTCGTGCCGGGCGACAAGGAGCATTTCGACGACATCGTCGTCGACCGACGCGACGTACAGCGGGCTTACAAGGTCAAGGCCAAATTGGTTTTGAACGATTGATAAAAGGGGTGATTAGTTATAAATAAGGTCGATTAGCACCACAACAGACTTAATAAAAATGTTTTCGGGAATTGTCGAGGGTATGGGCGAGGTCGTCGCGATTCGGACCGACCGCCAGAACAAGGATTTCACGCTTCGCGCGGCGTTCGCACACGAATTGAAAATCGACCAGAGCGTGGCGCATAACGGCGTGTGCCTCACCGTCGTCGACATCGAGGGCGACACGTATACCGTCACCGCCATGAAGGAGACGCTCGAACGGAGCAATCTCGGCGCGTTGCAGGTGGGCGATTTGGTCAACCTCGAACGGTCGATGAAGCCCGATGCCCTGTTGGACGGCCACATCGTGCAGGGGCACGTCGACCAAACGGCCCGTTGCACGGCTCGCGAGGATGCCGACGGCAGTTGGTACTTCACGTTCGAGTACGAGCCGCAGGGCGACGGCCTGTGTACGGTCGAAAAAGGTTCCGTCGCGGTCAACGGCGTCAGCCTGACCGTCTGCGATTCCAAACCCTCGTCGTTCCGCGTCGCCATTATTCCCTACACGTTCGAGCATACCAATTTCTGCCGCATCGAGCCCGGCTCGACGGTCAATTTGGAGTTCGACATCGTGGGCAAATACATCGCTCGTCTGATGCAAAATTACAAGTAACCATGATAACCGTCAAAACCAAAGAAGGGGCTTCGTGCTGGATCGGCCTGCTGGCAACGCTGGTTGTCGGCGGCGTATTGTTCGCGATGCACGCGCAGGGCGTGTCGTTGCGGTGGTTCTACGCGGCGGCCGTCGCGGTCGGCACGTTTTTGTTCGTGACGCTCGTCGCGCTCTTCATCATCCGCAAGTACGTGGCTTACAAGCTGAAGCCTATTTACTCGATTGTTCTTTCGCGCGATGTGCATACCCGCGAAATTTTCTCCGAACTGCGCGACAAACGGGTCGAAAACATCGGCGAAGAACTCACGGCATGGGCCGATACCAACGACCGCGAAATCGCCCGGCTGAAAGAGACCGAGCACTTCCGCAAGCAGTATTTGGGCAACGTGGCCCACGAGCTGAAAACCCCGATTTTCAACATTCAGGGCTACATTTCGACCTTGCTGGCCGGCGGGTTGGAGGACGACCTCATCAACCGCAA
>CAMWYI010000120.1 GCA_947178455.1 uncultured Alistipes sp.
GTCGGCGCTACTGCCGGGCGGGGGTTCGTCGAACTGGTCGAAGCCGACCGCGAGGACACGCCCGAAGCCGAAGCCTGCGTGCGCGCAGCCGTCGCCGAGATGCTCCGGCGCGGGGCCGACCAAATCGTGTTGGGGTGCACGCATTACCCGTTTTTGTTGCCCACGCTTCGGCGCGTGCTCGCCGACCGCGACGTCGCTATCGTCGACCCGTCGCCTGCCGTCGCTCGCCGCGTCGTGCAGTTGCTCGACGCCGGCGGTCTGCGCGCTGACGCCGACCACCGCCCCGAATATCGTTTCATCACCTTTGCCGACGAGGCCTACCGCCAGCGACTGGCCGCCAAAGCCGAGGGGATGTTGCAGAAAAAATCCTAAAAAGCAAAATAACGATGAAAAAATTATGCTTTTGGGCTCTTTTGTCGCTCGTCGTGGCGGCAGGTTGCAGTAAGGACGAGGCCGACGATGAGTCGGACCTGAATCTCGATATAACCGAAAATTTCGACCCGCTTTTTGCCCGGGAGTTGCAAAAGCGCGGTTATGTGGCCGACGCGAAGCATATCGCGCTCGCCGAGGTGAAAGATATTACCGAGTTGGATGTTTCCGGCGTTTGGGATTCGGATTTACAGAACTGGGTTTGCGGAGAGTTGACATCTTTGCAAGGTATCGGATATTTTGAATCACTGAAAAAGTTGCAGTGCTATTGGAATAAGCTGACGTTTCTGGATGTGAGTAGGAATACGATGCTGGAATACTTGTCTTGCGACTTCAATCGGCTGACCTCGTTGGATGTGAGCGAAAATCCGGTATTGGAAACTTTGTTTTGTGATCATAATCAGTTGACGTCTTTGGATGTAAGTAAGAATCCGATGCTGGAATTTTTGGGCTGTAATTCCAATGGATTGACCTCTTTGGATGTAACCGAAAATATCGTGTTGGAATCTTTGTTATGCTACGCTAATCGACTGACTTCGTTGGACGCTCGTAACAATCCGACATTGAAACACTTGGAGTGCCAGTCCAATCGGTTGGTCGCGTTGGATATGGGCAAAAGTCCGATGCTGGAAACGCTGGATTGTTCTGATAATCAGTTGTCCTCATTGAATGTTAGTCGGAATCGAGCGTTGAAAACGTTGTTTTGCTGCGACAATCCGGGCGACGGGGCTGTTTTTCCGGTAACGGCATGGTTCGACAACAACAGCATTCCCTCGTATTTTACAAAGGGAAGTTGGGAGTACGACGGAAAAACCGTGCGAATCGACTACCGCAAGGCCGAGTGACGCGCGACGATTCCGCGACGCGACGCGACACCGCACACGCAAGGCACATGTCCGCACATGGACGGCCTTGCGTTTTTTGTGGGGCGGCCGACGGTTTGCGCCGCGCGGACTTTCAAAAGTCGTAAGTTTTTCGTATCTTCGCCCAACGAATCCCCATACGAAAAATGGCCGCAGCGAATCCCAAATCCCCCGCACCGAGCCGAAGCCGGAAACCCCAGCGCACCAACAGCGACAGCTTGCGGTGGGTCGGGGGCATCGTGCTGTTGTTCATCGCGGTTTTCGCGCTGTCGGCGGTCTTTTTCTCCTATTTCTGCTGGGCCGAAGACCAGAGCGGCCTGCAAATGTCGGCCGAAGATCGGAACACGCTGAACGTGACGTTCGACAATCCGTGCGGCGGGCTCGGTGCATGGATAGGCTATTGGCTGGTCGATAGGGCGTTCGGGCTGTTCGGCATCCTGATTCCCGTCATGTTGATTGTCTTGGGCGTGCGCATCATCCGCCAGCGGCCGCTGCTGCTCAATCATTCGGTGCTGTCGCTCATCTTCGTGATGATTCTCGGTTCGCTGACGTTGGGATTCTCGCTCCCGAAGCTGACCTTGATTTCGTCGACCGGCATGGGCGGCGATTTCGGCGTTTCGGTCTCCGAATTGCTGCATCTTCATATCGGTACCGTCGGGACGATTATTTTGTTGGTGGTCGGGTGGATTCTTACCGGCGTGTTCATCAACCGCAATTTTATTAATACGGTCAATGCGGCGGGGAACGCCGTCGTGGACAAGAGCGAAAAGTTCGTCGGGAAAATGGTGCATGCCCGTCCCGTCGAGTACTTGTCCGATGATGAGCCGGATATAGCGGAGACCGCCGTGCCGCCTATTTTCCGGCCGTATGTTCCCACGCAGAACGCGGAGCCTGTCCGCCCGCAGCGTCCGGCGGAATCCGGTTTTTTTCCTGAAATCAGTCGTCCGGCCGGAGTCGTTCGGACAACGACGGTCCGCCGTGCGCCCGAACCCGAACGTCGCGTCGTGGAGCAGCACTCGTTTTTCGACGAAGTGCCGGTCGGCGGGGAGCCGACGCCGGAGGTCGTGCCCGAAGAACCGCAGGAGGAACCGACGGACGAACTTTTCCCCGAAGTGGCCGTGTCGGCCGCTGCTTCGGCCCGTGTGGTCATGGGACGCAGCGGACTGGGCGAGTTGGAGCGTCCGACGCCGCGACCGGTTCGGCCTGCTTCGACAGCTGCGAACAGCCCGTTCGTCGAGGTGGAGATCTCCGAAGACGGAACGCCGGTCGAACCGCCTGTCGAAGAGCCGGTTGCAGAAGAACCTTCGGAGCCGGACAGCCTGTTCGTCGAAGAGCCCGTCCCGCCGAAGCCTGTCGATGAAACGCCCGCCGTGCAACCGGCCGCATCGCCCGACGAACAGCCCGAAGGGGTGGTCGTCACGGTCGAAACGAACGAAGTGCAGCTGGTCGACGAACGACAGATTACGACCGAGAGCTATGACCCGCTGAAAGACCTGATGAACTATCGCAAGCCGCCCGTCAATCTGTTGGAGGATTACCAGTCGGATTCGGAGGTGACGGACGAGGAGATTTTCGAGAATAAGACCAAAATCGAGGAGACGCTCAAATACTTTGGAATCCCGATTCAGCGTATCCGTGCGACGGTCGGCCCGACGGTGACGCTCTACGAAATCGTGCAGGCGCAAGGGGTGAAAATCTCGAAAATTCAGGGCTTGCAGAACGACATCGCCCAAAGTCTGAAAGCCGAATCGGGCATCCGCATCATCGCGCCCATTCCGGGGAGCGGTACAATCGGCATCGAGGTGCCCAACCGCCACAAGCAGATCGTTTCGATGTACTCGGCGATTCGGGCCCAGCAGTTCCAAGAGTCGAAAGCGATGCTTCCGGTGGTGGTCGGCCGCACGATTCAGAACGAAAATTACGTGTTCGACCTTGCCAAAATGCCTCACCTGTTGGTCGCCGGTGCGACGGGTATGGGTAAGTCGGTCGGGTTGAACGCTATCATCACGTCGCTGCTCTACAAAATGCACCCTGCGCAGCTCAAATTCGTGATGATAGACCCCAAGATGGTCGAGTTCTCGCTCTATGCCAAAATCGAGCGTCATTTCTTGGCGAAGATGGAGTCGGAAGACGAAGCCATTGTGACCGATCCGCGCAAGGCGGTCTATACGCTCAATGCACTTTGCACGGAGATGGGCAACCGGCTGGAATTGTGCAAACAGGCGGGTGTGCGCAACATAGCCGAGTACAACGAAAAATTCACGGCACGGCGGCTCAACCCGATGAACGGCCACCGTTATCTGCCTTATATCGTGGTCATCATCGACGAGTTCGCCGACTTGATTATGACGGCCAAAGAGGTCGAAATGCCCGTCACGCGTCTGGCTCAAAAAGCGCGTGCCGTCGGCATCCACCTGATTATCGCCACGCAGCGTCCTTCGGTCGACGTCATCACGGGTAAAATCAAGGCCAATTTCCCTGCCCGCATTGCGTTCCGCGTCATGCAGATGATCGATTCCCGTACGATTCTCGACCGTCCGGGAGCCGACCAGTTGATCGGTCGCGGCGACATGTTGATTTCCAAAGACGGCGAGTTGACGCGTGTGCAGTGTGCGCTGGTCGATACGCCCGAGGTGGAGCGCATCGTCGAGTATATCTCCAAACAGCAGGGTTACACTTCGGCCTATGCGCTGCCCGACTATACGCCCGATTCCGGCGAGGGTTCGGCCGGCATGGGCAGCGAGGAGGGGGCTTCCGCTCCGTTGAAATACGATGTTTTGTTCGCCGAAATCGCGCGTGAAGCGGTTTCGTCGCAGTCGATTTCCACTTCGATGATTCAGCGCAATTACGAAGTCGGCTTCAACCGCGCCGGACGTATCATGATGCAGTTGGAGCGTGCCGGTATCGTCGGGCATCAGCAGGGTGCCAAACCGCGCGAGATTCTGTTCCACGATTTGCTTTCGCTCGAAGCGCGGTTGCAGGAGTTGGGGATTCTTTAACGAATAGGGGATAGCATGATGCGCCTTTTTTTCTTCTTGTTTTCGTTGTCGGTCGTTCCGCTTCGTGCCGCCGACAGCGGTGCTGCGTGGTTGGAGCGGTTGCGGGCTGCGGTCGATGCGCTCGGCGCGTATGAAGTACGGTTCGACCTCTCCACGACGGACGGTTATGTCGTGCAGGGCGCTTATCGGGTCGCCGATGAGCGTTATTGGATTGCGATGCCTGCCGTGCGCGTTTTCTGCGACGGCGAAGCCCGTTACGAGGTCAATGACAGCAAGCGCGAAGTGGTGGTCGATGCGGTCGACGGGCGGTCGCACAATCTGTTGGACAATCCCGCACGGGCGTTCGATTTCGTGGGGGAGCAGTACGATGTGCAGGTCGTTTCGGAGCAGGCCGACCGAATCGCGCTCCGACTGACACCGCGCAGCGAAGAGTCGTCCACGGCAATCGAATTGACGTTGGACAAGCGTTCGGCGCTTCCCGTGTCGGTCGTTTACGGCGCCGAGGATTTGCGGATAACGATTGCTATCCGGTCGTTCGGGAAATCTGCTGCGCCGTTCCCCGTTTTTCGTGCGGCGGATTATCCCGCTTACGAGTTGATAGATTTTCGTTAATAGCTGCCGCGTTGAAAAAGGCGGTTTTCGTGGGTTCGCGCATCGCCGCAACCCGAATTT
>CAMWYI010000121.1 GCA_947178455.1 uncultured Alistipes sp.
GTGTAAACCCTAATGCCTTGTGCACGAGCGATTTCGGCAGCGGTCAGCGGCGCGATTTCGCAGATATTGTTCAAGCCGTCGGTCAGCAGGATGACGACTTTCGATTTGGCGTCGCTTTCGCGCAGCCGGTTGATAGCTGTCGCCAAGCCGTTGCCGATAGCCGTGCCGTCCTCGATAAGGCCGCTGCGGACACGTCCCAGCAGCGTTTGAAGCGTACCTTGGTCGGGGGTCAGCGGGCTTTGCGTAAAGGCCTCGCCGGCGAATACGACCAGTCCCAGTCGGTCGCCTGTGCGGTCGGCGATGAAGTCGCTCGCCACCTCTTTGGCCGCCGTGATGCGGTCGGGTTTGAAGTCGCGGGCGAGCATCGAACCCGACACGTCGATAGCCAGCACGATGTCGATTCCCTCGGTGTTGGTGCGGGCGTTCTCCTCGATGCCTTGCGGACGGGCGAGCGCGACGATGAGCAGGGCCAACGCCCCGATACGCAGCGCAAACGGCACGTGGCGTAGCCAGTAGCGCAAGGTTTTGGGGGCTTCGAGCACGCTGTCGACGGTCGAAATTCGAATCGACGCGCCGCCTTGCCGCTGCCGCCAGATGTAGTAGCCTACGAGCAGAGGCACAAGGGCGAAAAGCCACAAATAATATGGTGAAGCGAAGTTCATATTCTTATTAATTTTTATTCTATTCGGTGAGAGCGCTTTCCTCCGTCCGAAACTCGACGACAGTCCATAGCGCTAATAAATACCTGTTCTTAACAGGGCGCTTCCGACCGTCCGAAGCGAACGGAGTATCCGTAGCGCTTAAAGCCCCGTTCTTAACGGGGGGGTTACCAGTTTTTGTTGCCGCGCACGATGACGCCTTGTTTTTCTTTCAGTTTTTCTTGCGTGCGGTCTTCCTGCGCTTGGATGGCATCGAGCATCTGTTGTTGCTCTTGTTCGGAAATTCCCGCCGGAACCGACTGCGGCTGGCCTTGCGATTGCTCGTCGCCTTGCTGGCCGTCGTCGTTCTGCGGTTCGTTGTTGCCGTCCTGTTGGTCGTCGTCCCCTTGCTGCGGGTCGGCACCGTTTTGTTGGTCTTGCCCGTCGTCGTTCTGCTGGTTCTGGTCGTCCTGCTGGTCTTGTTGGTTTTGGTCTTGGCCGCCCCCGCCGTTCTGCTGCTGGTCGTCGAGCAACTTTTTGGTGTAGGCGTAGTTATACTTCGCCTCCATGTCGGCCGGATTGAACCGCAGCGACTGTTTGTAGCTTTCGAGCGCCTCCTTATACTTCTGCTGCCGGAACTGCGCGTTGCCCAAGTTGTAGAACGCTTCGGCCCGTTCGGTCTCGGTGCGCAGGGTGTCGGCTGCAGCCTGACGCATGGTCTGCTCGGCTTGGTCGTAACGCTCGGCCTCGTAAAGCGCATTGCCGAGGTCGTAAGTCGCCTCGAACGACGTCGGAGCGAAGGTCAGCGCCTTGCGGTAACGTTCGATGCTCGCCTCGTAATTCCCCTTGTGGAACTGCCGGTTGCCGCTCCGCACGGCCGCACGTTCGGGCATCTGCTGGGCAGCGGCCGCGTCGGCGACCGACACGGCGACGACGAACAATAGGATATGAAAATAGCGGTGCATGTGTCAGTGTTGCGTGTTCAAAAGTTCGTCCGAATCGACCGCTTCGGTCGCCTCCTCCGGCTTGGTCTCCTCGACGAAGTAGTAGGTTTTCAGATAGTCCGCTTCGTTCTGTTCGGCATCGGGCGTGTCTTTGGCGAATTTTACCAAATCGCCGTTGCGGAGAATCGCTACCAAATCCATAGCCGCCTTGTCGGGCAGCTGGATGTCGCGCATCGCCGCCACGATTTCGTCGGTCGTCATCTCCATGGCGCCGATTTCCCAGCGGCCCGAAATGTAGGTGCGCAGGATGTCGGTCAGGCCCGAATAGTATTGTTTGTGCTTGTTGTTTTGCCACAATTTCTGGTGATGCAAGGCTTCCAGCGCCTGAATCGCCACCACGTGGGGCGGCTGGGGCGGAGCCGGACGGAACAGGTCGCCGAGCCGTTTGCCGCGAGCCTGCAACCACCGCACCAATCCGTAAGCCGCCGCGCCGAGCAACAGCAGCACGATGAGCGTCCATGTCAGATAACCGCGAATCTCGGCGAACCGGAACGGCAGGGTTTTCTGCCCCTTGATGTCGTAAATCGACTGCGAGGTGGAGTCGATGAGGAACGTGCCGACCTCCAACCGCAGCGAATCGCCCGTGCTGCGCAGCGTGTCGACGATATTCTTGTCGGCATAGAGCACCTGCGCGAAGCCCATGTTGTAGCGGCCCTCCTCGAACGCCGCCAGTCGGTAGTGTTTGCGCAGTTTCAGGCGGCGGCCTTCGCGTTGCAGCGTATCGACCGGCAGCTCCTGCACTAATTCTATCTTACCGTCGGCGGCTTCGTAGACCGGAAACTGCACCACCTGCACCAAATCTTTTTCGACCTCGATGACGTAATCGAACCGGTCGCCGATGCCGATGCTGTCGGGTTCGATGCGGGCCGTGATGACGGGCCGCTGCGACTGGGCCGCTGCCGTCGAAATGCCGCAAAGCACGAGGACGAACCATGCCGACCGCCTTGTACTGCACCGCCTATATGCGCTGCACAACTTATGGAATAAAAAACTCATCTCTGTCTGAACAATTTTATTAATTCGGTCACGTAATCGCCGTCGGTCGAGATAGTTGCCGTGTCGATGCGGTTGTGGCGCAGCGTGGATTCGATGTCGGCGCTGCGCTGCCGCCATGCTGCGGCGTAGTGGTCGCGCACGGCCCGCGACGAGGTGTCGACCCACGCCTTGCGGCCGCTCTCGGCGTCTTCGAGTTCGACGATGCCCACGTTCGGCAGTTCCGTTTCGCGCGGGTCGTAGACGCGGATGCCGACCAAATCGTGCTTCCCGCGCGCGATTTTCAGCGCATCGTCCAACGCCGTGCGGTCGTTGCGGTCGTCGAGAAAATCCGACAGAATGAAGGTTGTGCAGCGTTTCTTGTTGACGTTGGTCAGAAACCGCACGGGCTCCGAAAGCCGCGTGCCGCTGGACTGCGGCCGGAAGTCGAGCAGTTCGCGGATAATCATCAGGATATGGCTGCGGCCCTTTTTCGGCGGGATGAATTTTTCGACGCGGTCCGAAAAGAAGATGCACCCCACCTTGTCGTTGTTCTGCGCGGCCGAGAACGCCAGCACGGCGGCGATTTCGGTGATGAGGCTCTTTTTGAGCCGGTCGGTCGTGCCGAACATCCGCGACCCCGACACGTCGACCAACAGCATCATGGTCAGTTCGCGCTCCTCCTCGTAAACCTTGATGTGGGGTTTCGAGGAGCGGGCCGTGACGTTCCAGTCGATGTCGCGTACGTCGTCGCCCGCGCGGTACTCCCGCACTTCGGAGAACGACATGCCGCGACCGCGGAACGCCGTGTGGTAGCGTCCGGCGAAAATCTCGCTCGACAATCCGCGTGTCTTGATTTCGATTTTGCGGACGCGCTTCAACAGTTCGTTTTCGGATTCCTGCATGGCGGGACTACGGCACGATGACGTTGTTCAGAATATCCGTGATAATCTCTTCGGTCGTGATGTTCTCGGCTTCGGCCTCGTAGGTCAGGCCGATGCGGTGGCGCAGCACGTCGTGGCACACGGCCCGCACGTCTTCGGGGATGACGTATCCGCGCCGGCGGATGAAGGCGTAGGCCCGCGCCGCTTTGGCCAGCGAAATCGACGCACGCGGCGAACCGCCGTAAGCGATGAGCGGCTGCAGCTTGTCGAGGTTGTATTCGGCCGGTTCGCGCGTCGCGAAGATGATGTCGATGATGTATTTCTCGATTTTTTCGTCCATGTAGACCTCTTCGACCACCTTGCGCGCCTTGACGATGTCTTCGGGCGAAATGACCTTGTTCACGGCGGGCAGGCCCGCACCGGCGAGGTTCATCCGCATGATGTCGCGCTCCTCCTGCTTCTTGGGGTAGGAGATTTTGGCTTTCAGCATGAAACGGTCGACCTGCGCTTCGGGCAAGGGATAGGTGCCCTCTTGTTCCAGCGGGTTCTGCGTGGCGAGCACGAGGAACGGCTGCGGCAGAGGATAGGTCGCGTCGCCGATAGTCACCTGACGCTCCTGCATCGCTTCGAGCAGGGCCGACTGCACTTTGGCCGGCGAACGGTTGATTTCGTCGGCCAGCACGAAGTTGGCGAATACGGGGCCTTTCTTGACGATGAAATCCTCGCTTTTCTGCGAGTAAATCAGCGTGCCCAGCAGGTCGGCGGGCAGCAGGTCGGGCGTGAACTGGATGCGCGCGAAACAAGCGTCGACGGCTTTGGCCAGCGTCGTGATAGCCAGCGTCTTGGCCAGTCCCGGCACGCCTTCGAGCAGGATGTGGCCGTTGGACAGCAGACCGATTAACAGCGTATCGACCAGATGGCTCTGGCCGACGATGACCTTGCTCATTTCGGTGCGGAGCGTATCGACGAAGACCGATTCGCGTTCGATTCGTTCGTTCAACTCCTTGATGTTAATGACTTCGCTCATATTTTTATTAAGTTGTTTTGCAGGGAATAAGGCTTGTTTGTAGTTTCTGTCACACGTGTTCGTTCGTTACGCGAACGAACGATATGCAAATATATTATATTTTATCAAAAAAACATGAAGCGTGCCGCACGCGATGCTGCGTGCGCGTCCGGCGACGTATGTTAACAAATTGTTAAATTAATTTAAGATATTCATAAAAAATTTGCATAATTAAAAAACAGGCCTTATCTTTGTGTCGAAGTTTTAAGGTTCATTTAGGTTAGTAGTTTTAGGTTGGTAGAAGCGATCGGCAGGTTGTCGTCGGGAAGTTCCCGCGACTGAAACCCGGCAAACGGTGCTCGTTTGGGGGTCGAGATGCCTCCGGTCGGTTCTCGAAAGAGGGGGTGGTTCCCCTTGAAAGAAGGTCAGAGTCGTGAGATTCCGACCTTTTTT
>CAMWYI010000122.1 GCA_947178455.1 uncultured Alistipes sp.
GTTGTTATTGGTCAATATCACGAACAATAGCACTGCGGAGTACGAACTCTTCAATGGCTCGGGTACGCCTATTGGTGAATTCCGTCCCGTACTCAACGGAAATGCCATTTCGTCCAATGATCCGGCATTCGGTGACATCGTTGCGGTATATCCGGCGTTTGCCGCTACCGTAAGCAATGGCCGGGTATCGCTCTCCATCAACAAGGATTGGCACAAGGTGGATGGCGGTTTGGACTACGTCAAAGCCCATTCGCAACTCACTGCGTGGACGAACGATACATCGCACGGGTTCGCCCAGAACGACATCAAGGTATCGTACAAAATTACATCTGTCGGCAGTGGCGAAACCCAAAAGTTCAACTTCAAGTTCCGCCAGCTGGCTACGTGGTGTAAATTCGAGTTCGACTTCACCAACACGTCGGAGGCCGATTACACTGCCGAGAGTTTGCAGCAAATCACCATAACCGCACAAGACGGAAGTAAAATTTCCGGCGAAGCCGCAATCGACTTCTCCGACCGGAACAACCCCGTGCTGGGTGAGGGTACGACGAACGAGGTAGATTGGACATTCAACACGCCATCTTCGATGCGTTTGCCCTTCACGCGGTCGATGATGATGTTCCCCGCCGTGAGCGGAGGCAGCGAGATGTTCAAAATCACGGCTAAGACGAACCTGCGTACGTTGACTTTCTACGCCACGCCGAAAATCGGACTTACGGCCGGTACCGTCGTCCACTTCCCGATGAACATCGCCGCATTCACCAAAACGACGGGCAGCATCGCCAACATGACCTATACCGATGTGAAGGACGCTACGAACAAATTTATCTACTACGGCACGCAAAATTGTATTCTCTACACGGCTGCCGGAACGAAAACATTTAGCATTGCCGCTCACGAAGCCGATGATTATTTCCACCATCAGGACGGAACGACCGTTTCGACGAATACGAAAACCGCTCCCACGAAAGCCGGTGTGCTTTGGCACGAAGCATCCATGACCAAACCGGAAGTGACCTTGAACGGCACTAACCTTTCGGTCAAAGTAACTAATTACGGCAATGCGGTCGTAGCCATTTACAATGCAGCCAACGAAATTCTGTGGTCGTACCATATTTGGTACCCCGAAGAGAATCCCGAAGGCACGTCCGGCGATCCGATGCCGGTGTACAAAAACACCAAATCGGGCACATATACGGTCATGAAAATGGCTTTGGGTGCCATGCAGGTGGCGAGCGCCGAGAAAAACAATACCATCGGTACCAATGTCAAAGGTTGCGGCTTGTGGTATCAATGGGGCCGTAAAGACCCGCTGGGACGTCCCTACCAGTTACCTGCTGCCGGTAGCGCTACTGCTGTCAATACCAATGGTACTATTCCGGTCGTGGTTTACAATCCGAATGGCACTGCAATTGTCACGGAAACAGCCAACACCAATGGTCGCTTTTTCACTAACACGGATAGCGGAGCCGACAACCTTATCAACGTTGTCGAAACGATGGTCGCTGCAGGTTATGCCGCCGATGGAGAAACAATATTGACCGAAATAGACAAAGCAATTAATGGGTATACCTATCCTGTTTCAGCCGATCGCTATATGATTGACTTAAGCGTGAAGAATCCAACCAAGTTTGCTAACGTATTGGATGGCTATTATAATAACGATTGGGTTGCGCTGACCAACAATAATTTGTGGGGGAATCCGATTGGTTATAACTTTCCGTATCCTGATTCGCGCGATGTCTACAAATCGATTTTCGACCCGTGTCCCCAAGGGTATCGGGTAGCACCGTCCGATTTGTGGATTAACTTCACGACGACGGGTGCAAATTCCACTAACTTTTTACAATTCAATGTAAAAGGTAATGGCAGTGCAACTACTGTAGCGGCTTCAAGAGCGATTTACAATGCGAACCATGGTTGGCCGGTTTACTACGAAGGCGAAGGAACGACGGAGTATGACGCAAACGGCACGGCCACGAACTACATCGAACCGACCAGCGGCAAAACCGACTTTTATCCGGCATCAGGGGCCCGTCAACGTGCATCTGCGGCTTTGACAGGTATCGGTGCTAATTCTTACGCTTGGAGTAGTGCTCCTTATGCTAACAATAGTCCGTTGTCCAGTGGTATGTATATGCTTCAGAATCAAATGAGCATACCGCAATCTTTCTCCGGCCGAGCATTCGGCATGCCGATACGTTGCGTACAAGAGCAAAGCTGATAAAATCATTTCGAGAACCTACGAAAAGGGGATGCCGCATGGACGGCATCCCTTTTTGTTTAGTCCTTGCAAAGAGGGGCCGGCGGGGCCTTGTGCGGCGGAGTTTTCCAAAAGGAGGAAACGGGGAATGCTGTTTCGAGCGGAAGAATTTTTGCAAGATTTTTTTGGAGTTAAGGATTTTATCATTAAATTTGCATCCGCAATCCGATGGATTGATGCCTCTTTAGCTCAGTTGGTAGAGCACGACACTCTTAATGTTGGGGTCCAGGGTTCGAGCCCCTGAGGGGGTACGATACGAAAAGCGAGAATCGAATGATTCTCGCTTTTCGTATCTTCGGCTTACCCGAACAATTACAAAAAGAGAGGCCGAGCAATCGGCCTCTCTCCCTTTTTTGTGCGATTAGAATTTTCCCTAATGTTGCGGCTCTTTTACGCAACGGACCGGTCGGCCATATGTGGCCATACCTCCATTCAACGGCTGTACATTTCCATTATAAAAAAGCAAGTGGTAAGAATTTCCATTAAGAGTACTGGTTGACGTGCTACTCCATGAATATCCATACGTACCTACATTCGACACGCCTCCCGTTGATAGCAGACGGTATCCTGTTGCCGGATAAAAATCGCTTTTACCATTGGCCGGTTCGGTGTACGACTGCGTGCTTACATCGGAAACGCCCATGCCTTCATAGTAAAACTCAAAACCTCGATTAAAGGCTCCCGAATCATCGACGTACCCATGACCGTTTGCTCCTTTTACATTGAACTCAAAATTGTTGGTGGTTGTAACTCCAGTTGTCGAAAAATTGATCCACAAATCTGCCGGAGCTACCCGATACCCTTTGGGGCATGGGTCGAAAATCGACTTCTTCCAAGTACTCAGACGTGGATAATTATATCCCTGCGGATTACCCCACAAATATCTATTCGGGATAGCATACCAAAGACCACTATTTACAATCGTGGTTGACGAACAAATGAGCCGAGTCGGATTGGCGATCGCCAGTTCAATCATGTGCCGATCTGCCGAAATGCCGTCAATCTCTGTTTCGGCCAAAACTACATCTGTATCGGATTGCATATAGCCAGCCTCTAACATCTCTTTTTTTACCGTAAGTAAATTGCTTGCTCCCGCATTGTGCATGGTAAAGAAGTATCCGTTATTGTCGACTGCGTCGATACCGGACAGGGTGTTGGCATTTACGGTTACCGCAACTGCTCCCTGCGTGGTGGCAGAGCCATTGCCCCAATATGCCGGTCTTCCGAGCGGGTCTTTACGACCCCATTGATACCAAAATCCTGCGCCGTCCAGTCGTTTGTCAGCAGTCGGAGTTTCGCCCTTTACGGCTATTTTGGTAGCCCCGAGTGCCATAGGCATTACTTCATAGCTTCCCGAGCGGGTGTTGGCATAGGTCAGCGTTTGCGTGGGGTCGTCTTGGGGCACCCAGATGTGATAGGACCAAAGAATCTTCCCTGCGGCATTATAGACACCCACCAACGCATTGCCGTACTTGCCGGCCGGCGTGGTGACCGTGAAGGTATAGTTCGACGCGTTGAACGCTCCGAGCGTCGGTGCGCCCATCGCCGTCTCGTACCAAATGACTTTGGCCTGCGTGGGACGGTTCGCAGCATCGAGCGTAGCCGCCGTACCGGTCTTGTGGTAGTAGGCATCGCTCTTGTAGGGCTTGCAGTCGACGGTCGTGGCCACATTGGGCTTGACGATGTAGCTGTTATGCTCGCCGTAGTAGTAGAACGGTTTTAATCCCTTTTCGACCATCGTATAAGCCAAGTCGGTCGCCTGAGCGGCTCCCATGTCGTCCTGCTCGTAGTCTTGGAATCCCAAACTGATAGGGAAATGGTAGACCGTACCGGCTTGGAGCGAGAGTTTGGGCGTGGCATAGAACGTAAAGGTGTGCAGATTGGTTTCGGCTACGATTTTCAGACGCTGTCCGTCCAGTTCGCCCGGGTACATCATCATCGACCGCGTGAAAGGCGACGCCATCGACGAGGGTGTGCTGAACTGCCAGTAGACTTCGGTAGCGTCGCCAGCGCTGCGAAGCGTGGGGTTGGCATTGGTATCGTCGGCCAGCTGCACTTCGGCTTTACCGGTGAAGTGGACATTGCCGCCGACGGTCGTCACGCGGAGGCTTTGCAGCGACTCCATAGCGATAGTCTCGTCGGACGTGAAGTCGAACTCGAACTTGCACCATGCCCCCAGCTGGCGGAACTTGAAGTTGGCCGAAGCGATATTCTGACTGTCGGTCACGGGCGTGCACTTGTACGACACCTTGATGTCGTTCTGCGTGAACGCATGGGCCGTATCCTTGTTCCACGAGGTGATGCCCAGCCCCGAAAGACGCTCTTTCCAAGCGGTCGCCTCGGCCGTATTCTCGGGATACCAGTTCTGATTGATGCGGAACGAGAGTTTTTTAGAGGCGGTGTCCACATAAGCGGCGGCTACCGGATATACGGCGATGATGTCGCCGAATGCCGGGTCGTTGGACGTCGCTTCGCTGCCGCCGATAATCGGCTCGAACTCGCCGATGGGCGTGCTGGCACCCTTGACCAGCTCGTACTGCCACGTGGCATAGTCCGACGTGCGGATAATCAGAATG
>CAMWYI010000123.1 GCA_947178455.1 uncultured Alistipes sp.
AGGACGCTTTGAAGTTCGTGCGGCGCGAGGTGCGGCGCGGCAGCCGTTATGCGGGAATCATCCTCGACCCGCCCGCTTATGGTCGCGGTGCCAACGGCGAAAAGTGGATTTTGGAGGAGAACATCGGCGAGATGCTCGCTTGTTGCGCGCAGTTGTTGGAGCCGACAGGGGCGTTTCTCGTGTTGAATCTCTATTCTATGGGATTGTCGTCTACATTGGCCCGCACGGCGGTGCGGCAGGCATTCGGTGCGCCGCGCGAGGAGCAGTGGGGCGAGTTGTGTTTCACCGACCGAGGCGGCAAGGAGCTACCGCTGGGCACTTACTATCGGTTCGTGCGATAAATCGGAAAGCGGGGCGAAGACTGCGGCCCGCGCGGCCCATAGAGCCGCTCTCAATAATAAATCGCGATTCCCGCTGCGGCCGAGAGCACGATGAGCGCTATGGGGTTGACCTTGCGCCACGCTCCGACGAATACACCGCCGAACAGCAGCCAGCTCCATGCGTCGATGAAGTTTTGTTCACCCGGGTCGCTGCCGTGCGGAAAAATCAACAGCAGCGCAGCGGCGGCAATCATGCCGATGACCACCGGACGCATTCCCTGCATGGCCCCTTCGACAATCGGATTGTTCCGCAGTTTCAGAAAAAATCGGGTAATCAACAGCATCAGTGTCAGCGCGGGCAGACAGACGGCGAACGTCGCCGTGAGTGCACCCAAAATGCCCATTCCCGTGCCGCCCGCCTGCATCCCGACGGTGTAGCCCACGTAGGTCGCCGAATTGATAGCGATAGGGCCGGGCGTAATCTGCGATACGGCCACGATGTCGGCGAACTCGGCATTGGTCATCCACGCGTGTTGCATGACCACCTCGTTTTGGATGAGCGACAGCATCGCATAGCCGCCGCCGAATCCGAAAAATCCGATTTTCAGATAGCTGATGAAGAGTTGCAGCAGTATCATCGGCCGCCCTCCTTTCTCGTCCGGTACAAGGCCCGCAGGATGCCTGCGGCCGCTGCTCCGGCCAGTATCCACACGGGCGACCAGCCCAAATACCAGACCGCGACGGCTGTCAGCCCGATGACAATGTACAGCAACGGGTGCATCCCTCTGGCCAGCGCGATGACCGGCACCACGATGAGCGCCACGACCGCCGGACGCATCCCTTTGAATGCGGCGTCGACCACGGGATTGTAGCGAATGTCGGCGAAAAGCAGGGCTATCAGCAGGATGATGACGAACGACGGCACCACGACGCCCAGTATCGACGCCACGGCACCGGAATATCCGCGCATTTTGTAGCCCACGAAGACCGATGTATTGAGCGATATGGGGCCGGGGGCCGATTGGGCCAGCGTCAGCAGGTCGAGGAACTCCCGTTCGGCAATCCAGCCGCGCCGGTCGATGACCTCGCGCCGGATGAGCGGAATCATCGCATACCCACCTCCGAAAGTGAACAGCCCGATCTTAAAAAAACTCCAAAAGAGCGTGAGCAGTTGTCGCATGGTGTTTCAGCCTCGGCGTTTTTTCCCGAGCAGCGTGCGGATGCCGTCGATGAAGACCATCGGGTGGGTCGGCGCGCCCGGCAGCCAGAGGTCGACTTTGTGCGTTGCAAAAAACGTGCGGTCGACGGCGCGGCTTTCGGCGAACAGCCCGCCCGAGCAGGCTTCCGTGCCGCAGGCTATCAGCAGTTTGGGTTCGGCGACGGCATCGTAGCAGATGCGCAGCGCTTCGGCCATGTTCGCCGTCACGGGGCCCGAAACGACCACGCCGTCGGCATGGCGCGGCGAGGCGGTGAAGCCGACGCCGAACCGTCCGAAGTCGAAGTTGACGTTGCCCGTCGCGCCCAGTTCCATTTCGACCGACGCATCGCCGCCCGCCGAAACCTCGCGCAGGTGGAGCGACTGGCCGAAACAGCGGGCCAGTTCGGGCCGCGCGGTCGCGGGGTCGAACGGCACGACCGCCATGCCCGGCCGCATGACGAGCCCTTCGCGCGTCGGCGAGCCGATGCGGTAGTCGTTCGTGAAGCGGATGTTGCGGGGGGCGCGCAGGGCGCATTCGCCGCAGAAAAGGCAGCGTCCGAGGTCGAGCGTAAAGGGTTGCGCCGCGAGCGCGCCGGTGGGGCACAATGCGGCCGCCGCTTCGAGGTCGGCCGTATCGGCGGTTTCGGTCAGTTCGGGACGGCCCCGGAACCGCTCGGTCAGCGTCACGGCGTCGAGGTCGGGAATCGCCTGTTGGCCGTGACTGTGCAGGACTTTCAGTTTGGGAAAAATCATAAATCGTGACCGCAGTAAGAGAGGTTGAAACTTTTGTTGCAAATCGGGAAGTCGGAGATTCCCTCGCCGCGCAGGGCCAGTGCCAGCGCCGTCCAGTTGTGGAGGCTCGCATCTTTGATGCGGCAGGCGGCGATTTCGCCCGTAGCGTCGGTCACCAGCACGTGGCACGTCTCGCCGCGCCAGCCCTCGACCAGCCCGAACGAGAGCGACGACGCGGCCAGCGGGGCCGTGTAGTCGGGTGCGGTGCAGGGATTGGGCGTGTCGGTGTATTTCTGTTGGTAAATCGTCAGCAGTCGGTCGATGTAGTCGGCCGATTGGAGTACTTCGCGGCAGCGCATCATCAGCCGCGCCATGACGTCGCCCTGCGTCTTGACGATGCTTTCGTGACGGATGTGTTTGGCATAAACGCCCCACGGATGCGACGTGCGGAGGTCGCGCGGCAGTCCGCTCGCACGGGCCGCCTGCCCCACGCCGCCCAAAACGGTCATCTGGTCGCGTGTCACGACGCCGCATTGCTCGAACCGCGCCAGCAGCGTCGGCGACGATTTGATGTCGTGGCGCACCTCGTCGTAGCGGCGGGCGATTTCGGCCACGTTGTGGCGAATCATCGCCGAGGTCTCGACGTCGAGCGGGTGGTTGGTGCCGTGCGGCCGGACCAAACCTTTGCCGAAACGGTTGCCGCACCATGCTTGGGTGGTGTTGATGGTCATCGTGCGGAGCGCTTCGCAGGCCACCTGCCCCAGCTGGTAGCTCACGTCGCCCGCGAGGGCTCCCGTGTCGGCGATTTGCATCGCCATGCGTTCCAGTTCCAGCGCAATGGCCCGTTCGCGGTCGAGCTGGGCCGGCCGTTCGTGGCCCGTCAACTTTTCGACCGCCTCGACGAATGCGGTGGCGTGGGCTACGGCGCTGTCTCCGGCGACTGTTTCGGCCAGACAGCACTGCCGCAGACGGTTGGCCGTCGTCTCGAAAGCGTGTTCGACTCCCCGATGCTGGTAGCCCAGCGCGATTTCGAGGTGCAGCACCTGCTCGCCGCTGCAAATGAAGCGGAATGCCCCCGGCTCGATGATGCCCGCGTGAATGGGGCCGACGTTCACTTCGTGGAGCTCGCTGCCCTCGATGGTGTAGAACGGGTAGTTGTCCATCGAGCTCGCACGGTCGTAGCGGTCGAACGGAAATCGCAGCGGTTTTGCCCACGGCATGCCGTCGAATCGGATGCCGTAGCGTTCGGCGATGTCGCGCTCGAACGGATGCACCTGCGGATGCCGCGCCGTGAGCGAGGGCAGGGCCGTATCGTCGTAATAGTCGGTCGCGAACGAGGTGACGAGCACCTGCGAGGTTTCGTCGTCCAATAGCAGCGCGTAGAAGCGCATGCGTCCCTCTTCGGGCAGCACGAAGTAGTGGGCGAGGTGGTAGCGCGGCTCGGCGAGTTTCGTGCACAAGTCGTCGTAGAAATCAGCGTAGGAGACTTCGGGAATATCCCGCAGCGGAATGGCTGCGGCCGTGTTGTCGGTTGTGTAATAGCGTATCATAGGGTCGCGATTTGGTGAAGCAGGTCGACGAGCCGTTCAGGCTGCCACAATCCGGCGATCATGGCGAGCGCCAGCAGCGTCAGGGCCGACCACGAAAGGGCTCGGTCGACTTTCGAGGGGTGCAGTTCGTCTTGGTTGGGCTGGTAGCAGAGGCGAATCATGCGCGAGCAGAACGAGTAGATGACGATGCAGACCAGCAGCACCATCGCCGCGACGAGCCACCACGCACCGCCGACGGCCGCCTCGCGCAGAATCAGCAGCTCGGACACGAAGAGCGGCGAGGGCGGAAAAGCGATGAGCACGACCATGCCGACCAGCAGCCCGATAGCTCCCACGCGGTTGATGCGGATGTAGTCGCCGAGACGGTTGATGCGGTAGCCCTCGTAGACTTGCCGCACGACGGCCATTTGCAGAAAGAGACTGCTCTTGATCAGCGTATGGAACACGACGTGGAACAGCGCCGCCCACACGCCGATGCCGCCGATGCCCAGTCCTATGGCGGCGATGCCCATGTTCTCGACCGTCGAGTAGGAGAGGAAGCGTTTGTAGTTGTTGGTGCGGCGCAGGAACAGCGCGCCGATGACGAGCGACAGAATGCCCGTCAGCAGCAGTACGTGCTGCACCCACGCGAATACGGGCGATGCCGCGAGCAGTTTGTAGATGCGGAAAATCGCCAGAAATCCGGCATTGACCAGTCCCGTCGAGATAAGCGCCGAGCCGGGCGAGGGGGCCGCGAAGTTGGCGTCGACGCCGACGGTGTAGAGCGGAAAAATCTCCGCCTTGCAGCTGTATCCGCAAAGTATTAATAAGAATGCGATTTTCAGGTAGAGCGGGTTAGCCGTCGTTGCGGCCGCCGCTATAGCTTCGTGCGACAGCGATTCGCTTCGCGTGGCGGCGCAGAGCAGCAGGATGCCCAAATAGGCGACGGCGATGCCCGTCGAGCAGACGAAGAGGTATTTCCATGCCGCTTCGAGCGTCTGCTCGGTGCGGCGGTAGTAGACGATGCCCGCCGTGCAGAGGCTGGTCGCTTCGAGC
>CAMWYI010000124.1 GCA_947178455.1 uncultured Alistipes sp.
ACGCCATTCTGAAATCCTACGGCAAGAAAGGCGAGGACATCGTCAACATGAACTATGCGGCTGTCGACGCCGGTGGCAATGCCGTCGAGAAAATCGACGTTCCGGCCGAATGGGCCAACATCGAGGTCAAGGCTGTGGCTCAGACCGTCGATGCCGCTCGTCCCGAGTTCGTCCGCAACATCGTCGACCCGATTAATGCGCTGAAAGGCGACCAGCTGCCCGTTTCGACGTTCAACGGCCGTGAGGACGGTACGTGGGAGAACGGCACGGCCGCTTGGGAGAAACGCGGTATCGCCGTGAACGTTCCCGAATGGAAAATCGACAACTGTATCCAGTGCAACCAGTGTGCATACGTCTGCCCCCACGCAGCTATCCGTCCGTTCCTCGCAACGGAGGCCGAGGCTGCCGCTTCGGGTGCCGAGTGGAAACAGGGTCTCGGCGAGACGAAAGAGTACAAGTTCCGCATTCAGGTGTCGCCGCTCGACTGTACGGGTTGCAACAACTGCGTCGACGTCTGCCCCGCCAAAGAGAAGGCGCTCGTCATGCGTCCGCTCGAAGAGCAGCAGAAACAGGCTGCCAACTGGGACTACATTACCAAGAACATCGGTTACAAAGAGGTGGTCGACAAGACCAAATCGGTCAAGAACTTGCAGTTCGCACAGCCGTTGTTCGAGTTCTCGGGTGCCTGCGCCGGTTGCGGCGAAACGCCTTACATCAAGGCCATTTCGCAGCTCTTTGGCGACAAGATGATGGTGGCCAACGCTACGGGTTGTACCTCGATTTATTCGGGTTCGGCTCCGTCGACGCCCTATTGCACCAACGCCAAAGGTCAGGGTCCCGCTTGGGCGAACTCGTTGTTCGAGGACAACGCCGAGTTCGGTTTGGGTATGCACACCGGCGTCGAGAAACTCCGCGACCGCATTCAGGCTGCGATGGAAGCTGCAATCGCAAATTGCGAAAAATGCTCGGATGAACTGAAAGGCGTCATGAAAGAGTGGATTGCCAATCGCGGTTCGTCGGTCGCTTCGGCCGAAGTTACGGCCCGTCTCGTGCCGATGATGGAGGCTTGCGGTTGCGATTATTGCAAGAAGATTCTCGAATACAAGGATTGGCTCGTCAAGAAATCGCAGTGGATTATCGGCGGCGACGGTTGGGGTTACGACATCGGTTACGGCGGTGTGGATCACGTCCTCGCTTCGGGTGCCGACGTCAACATCCTCGTGGTCGATACGGAGGTTTACTCCAACACGGGCGGTCAGTCGTCGAAATCGACGCCCGTGGGCGCCGTCGCCAAGTTCGCTTCGGGCGGTAAGCGTATCCGCAAGAAAGACCTCGGCGCTATGGCCATGACCTACGGTTATGTCTACGTTGCTCAGGTTTCGATCGGCGCTTCGCAGCAGCAGTTGTTCAACGTGCTGAAAGAGGCCGAGGCTTATCCGGGCCCGTCGCTCATCATCGCCTATGCTCCGTGTATCAACCACGGTATCAAGGGCGGTATGACGCGCACGCAGACCGTCGGCAAAGAGGCCGTAGCTTGCGGTTACTGGCACTTGTGGCACTTCAACCCGCAGTTGGAGGCCGAGGGCAAAAACCCGTTCGTGCTCGACTCGAAAGAGCCCGACTGGTCGAAGTTCCAAGACTTCTTGAAGAAAGAGGTGCGTTACACTTCGTTGCAAAAGATGTTCCCGGCCGAGGCCGAGGAGCTCTTCCAAGCAGCCGAGAAGAACGCCCAGTGGCGGTACAACGGTTACCGCCGTCTGGCCGAGCTGAAATACTAACAGTTCGCATATTCGCAAGAGGGGAGCCGCAGCGACGAACTGCGGCTCTCTCTTTTTTGCCGTTCCGCTTTTTTTCGTTATTTTTGCGGCGTAAACGGATAATTTTCATCGTAATATGAATAGTTTTTTCTCCTTTTTGGTGCAGGACGAAATCCTGCCGACGTTCGTACCCGACAGCGTGCAGAAGGCCAAATTCGCCGAGACGGTCGATAAAATCATGCACCTCGACCTTGAAAAATTCTTCACCGACCTGCTCAGTCAGGCTACGTGGATTCTGATTAAACTGGCAATCGCGCTCGTCATTTACTTCGTCGGCCGGTGGGTCATGCGGCGCATCGTGCGGTTGCTCGACCTCGCGTTCGAGAAGCGCAAGGTCGACCTGTCGTTGCGGTCGTTCGCACGCAACACCGTGCAAGCCGTCTTCATCATCGTGTTGCTGATGATTGTCGTGCAGACGCTCGGCGTCAATGTCACCTCGTTGATTGCGATTTTCTCGGCTGCTACGCTGGCCATCGGTATGGCATTGAGCGGTACGGCGCAGAACTTCGCCGGCGGCATCATGATTCTCGTCATGAAACCCTACCGCGTGGGCGATTTCATCTCGGCACAGGGCCAGTCGGGCACCGTGCGCGAAATCAAACTTTTCTCGACGGTCATCACGACGACCGACAACCGCACGATTTACATCCCGAACAACTCCATCGCTACGGCTATCGTCGACAACTATTCGACGGCCGAACTGCGGCGCGTGGATTGGACGGTGGGCATCTCCTATGGCGATGATGTCGATGCGATTCGCGCGGCAATCCTCGCCCAGTTGGCTGCCGATGCACGGGTTTTGCAGGAGCCTGCGGCGGTGGTGTGGGTTTCCGAATTGGCCGACAGCGCTGTGACGCTCACGGTGCGGGCATGGGTCAAGAATGCCGACTACTGGAACGTATTTTTCGAGCATAACGAGAAATTCTACAAACAGCTGCCGGAGAAGGGCGCACACTTCCCCTTCCCGCAAATGGATGTACACGTAAAACAAGACTGACGATAACATGGAACTGAAAGAGATTCTGGCCATTTCGGGCCAACCCGGATTGTATAAGTACGTGGCGCAATCGACGCGCGGCGTGATTGTGGAGTCGCTGACCGACGGGCATCGGATGAACGCGTCGGCATCGGCGAAAGTGAGCGCCCTGACCGAAATATCCATGTTCACGGAGGGCGACGACATTCCGCTGGCGGAGGTTTTCACGAAAATCTATGCCCACACGGGCGGCAAGCAGGCAATCAGCCACAAGGAAACGCCCGAAAAACTGCAAGCAGCTTTTGCTAAGGTGTTGCCCGAATACGACCGCGATCGAGTACACGTGTCGGACATCAAAAAATGTTTCGCGTGGTACAACGCACTGGTCGAAGCCGGTTTCACCGAGTTCAAGCTCCCGACCGAAGAATAGTGTTGCGCTCTTTGGGGGCGTGCTCGCCCCCAGCCGCGCGGCAAACCCGAGCGATAAGAGGTGGCGAGGGTACGATAGACTATCTACAAAAACAAATAAGCAAGTACGTTGAATAGTGAACTATTCCGTACTTGCTTATTCATTTTTGTGCGAAACATTCGTTTCGCCCTCCCCGCCGCTTTAAGAAAGCGGATTTAAGCGCTACGGCGTTAAGAACGCCGATTTAGGCGCTACGGATAGCCTATTGGTTTCCGACGGTCGGAAGCGCTATCACCGAACAAACAAAAACAGCGACGCTTTGCGTCGCGCGGGCCGAAGCCTCCGCCCGCGGAGGCCCGCCTATGGGCGTGCTCCGCAGGCTTCGTCCCGCTTCGGTCAGAGCGCTTCCGACCGTCGGAACCCAGATGACCTTCCGTAGCGCTAATAAAAAAATGCCGCGTGAGCGGCACCTATAAATCCGACCGGATGTCGGAGCCGTAAAACGAAGTGCGGACTAAAAGCGCCCGGCGGAGGGGCCGGTTTGCTTGCAAACCCGCGTCAGGCGCCCGCAGCCAGCGTTAGGCCGCACGAGTAGGCGGAGACATCGTCGGAGAGGTTTTTGCGGCACTTTTTGCCGGACCAAAAAGTGCCTATTGAATTTTTTTCGTATATTTGTTACCTCTTACATTCACAATGCGGCATTAATTGTCGCGAAACATTTTTTATTCTCATGAAAGTACCGCTTGCTTTTTAGCTCTCGGTCGCACTTTCGTGGGAATTGTTATTGTGGATGTAAGAGTTCCGGTAACAAGACCGAGGGCTTTTTATTGAACGCTCTCGGAGATGAAAATTTTTCATTTCGCCGTAACGATTGCAATAACAGCCGGTGCGGCCGCCGCATTGCTCGCCGCTTGCCATGACGGGCCGTTCGACCCGCCACCGCCCGCCGACAATCCGCTGCCTGCTACCACCACTATCGCCGAAGTGCGCCGTTTGACCGACGGGGCTTCCGTAACCGTGACGAACGACATCGCGGTCTGCGGCACCGTCACCACTTCCGACCGCCGCTACAATTTCTATCGTTCGCTTTGTGTCGAATCCGACGGCGCCGCGTTGGAGTTTTTGGCCGGTATCGACCGTCTGTGCGTCGATTATCCGGTCGGGTGCCGCGTCACCGTGTTGTTGCGCGGGTTGACGCTCGGCATGTATCGCGGGGTCTTGCAAGTCGGGGCCAAGCCGGAGGCCGGAAGTTATTATCCCACAACCTATTTGGCTTCGCCCGCCGCTGTCGCTGCGCACCTCGTCCGGTGGGATGAGGCATTGTTGCCCGTCGCGCCTACTCGCTTGTGCATCGGCGACTTGACCCTCGCGCGGTGCGGTACGCTCGTGTGCATCGACGGCTTGCGCTTCGTGCCCGACGCTGCTGAATCTTCGACTTGGGCCGGTACGCATCGGTTTTGCGACGCTTCGGGTGCCGAAGTTTTCAGTTACGTCCGGTCAGGTGCCGATTTCGCCGCCACCGAAATTCCGGTGGGCGAGGGGGCACTCGTCGGGATTCTCCAATGCGAGGGCAGCGGCGATTCGGCCCG
>CAMWYI010000125.1 GCA_947178455.1 uncultured Alistipes sp.
TCGATGCCCGCTTGCAGGGGCCTTGGGGTTTCAAAAACCGCAATACGTTCGTTTCGCACGGAATCACCCGTCAAGTCCATGTCCGCAACGATTTGGTGTGGTGCGGTTCGCTCGGATTTTTCTTCTGAAAGCCGGGCTGAAAGGCGCAGTAACGTTGCGGAATGTACAAGGTATCCGCCGCCCTTAATAAAACGGTGACGGCGCAGAAACTTTCCGAAACGCGATAACTATCCGCCGCGCCTAAATCCCCGTTCTTAACGGGGCGCAGGAACGTTGCAAAGTGCACGAAGTGTCCGCCGCCCTTAATAAAACGGTGACGGCGCAGCAACCTTTCGATACTTGACTACTATCCGTCGCGCTTAAAACCCCGTTCTTAACGGGGGGGGTTACATGTTGCTCTCGTAGAGATGACGCATGACCGTGAAATAGGCCGGGTCTTGAATTTCGCCGCGCTTGTACATATCGCCGACAACCAGCCGGACATAGCGCAGCAGGCTGTGTTGCAGCCGCTTGTAGAGCGGACAGTCCATGTAGTTTTCGTGGTCGAGCAGCACATCGCGCACCGGCCGCAGCGAGTTGGTGTAGTTGGACATTTCGTTGCGCAGGGCCATGCCCGTTTTGGTCGATGCGGCGATTTTCGCAACGGACATCGCCCGCAGTTTTTCGCAGACCGTGTTCAGCAGCACCATCACCACGTTGTCCAGCAGCGTGTGGCCGTGCATAAACAGATAGGTGTTTTCGCGCGTCACGCCCCGTTCGGCGAGTTGCCGCTCGAACTCCCGCATCGGTTCGACCATCTGCGGATTGCGGGCGGCGAGCATCTGTTCGCGTTTGGCGACGTTGCGGGCCAGCCATGCCAGCGTTTCGGCTCCGTTGTCCCGCATATCCAGAAAATTGATGCGCACGGACGCCTTGAAATCGCACAGCGAAAAAACGTGCACCGTGTCCAGCTGGGCGGAAAAGGCGTACCACACGAACAGCGGATAAATCGTCCGCGAATAGTCGCGCATGAAGCGCACGAAGTCGAAAATGCGCGCGTCGTTCTTGGTCGCCTTGACGCAGATGTTGTGTAACGCCGGAGCATAGCAGAGATAGTTTTCGGTGGCGTACGTGAACGTGTGGAAAACATATTTCGAGCCGTTCACCAGTTTGGATTGGGGCGTGCGGTCGGCGAACAGATAATCGAAATCCGAATCCATGCACAGCAGCAGCCGTTCGGACGCTTGCGGAACCATGTTCAGCAGCACTTTTTTGCCTTTGGGCAGGTCGGCGCGGTCGGGCACCGAAATCTCGAAACGCAGATAGGGGGTGCGGAAATGGTCGAAGATGCCGCGCCAAAAAGCCACATCCTCATAGCCCTCGACATAGACTTCGACCACCCGTTGTTGCGGGTCGACCGGAAGCGGCGCGGGCAGTTCTTCGGGACGGGGCACACGGCGGTACGCACTGTTGTTCGGCTGCCGTTTTTCGTTATTTTTCTTGGACATGGCGAAGCGAGAAACTAAGAACAAATATAGGCAATAATCGGGAACGAGGGGCTTTCGGAACCGGAAAATTTCATCTTTTCGACTTCGTTTCGGATGCTTCGTCCTGCAAAAACGAAACAACTTTTGCCTTTGCGCCCGACTTTTCGTATCTTCGCACCATGATTGCGAAAACTTTATTCGAGCGAATCGGCTCATGGACGTGGTGGCGTTCGTGGTTCCTTATTTTCGTGGGGTGTGCCATTATGGGTACGGGCTTCGTGCTCTTCATCAACCCCTATAAATTCGTGCCGGGCGGTGTTTACGGCTTGGGCATCGTGCTGCATAACCTGTTTCCCTCCGTTCAGGTCGGAACGTTCGGTTACATGTTCGACATCCCGTTGATGCTTATCGCCTTGCTGGTTTTCGGCGGGCAGTTCGGCATGCGGACCATCGTTGCCGCCATGTTTACGCCCGGATACATGAACCTGCTGACGCGGCTGGTCTATCCGACCCCCGAAGCGGTCGAAGCGCTCGACCCGGCGCAGTTGTTGGGCGGACGGCTCGACTTGTCGGGCGATTTGTTCCTCGCCTGCCTCATGGGTGCCGTCATCCTCGGCGTGGGTATGGGAATCGTCGTGCGCCAGCAGGCCACGACGGGCGGCACGGACATTGTGGCCATGCTGTTGCAGAAATTCGCGGGCATCAAGTTCTCGACCGGCATCTTCTTGGCCGACGGATTCGTCGTGCTGGCCGGTCTGGTGGTCATCGGCTTCGGGCTCGGCATCGAGCAGACTTCGGGCGAAGGGTGGATGCTGACGCTCTATTCGTTGATTATCATCTATATCAACTCGCGCGTCGTGGCGTATATGCTCGACGGCGCGTCATACGACAAGCTGCTGTTCATCATCAGCGACAATACCGAAGCCCTCAAACAGTTCATTCTCCACGACCTCGACCGCAGTGCGACGTACATCAAGTCGCGCGGCATGTACACCGACCGCGACCGCGACATGATTTTTTTGGTCGTCAGCCGGAAAGAGGTGCGGCAGGTGCAGCACAAGATTCGCGAGATAGACCACAAGGCGTTCGTCGTCGTGACCGACGCTTACGACACCTATGGCGAGGGGTTCAAGCCGTTGCCCGATACGGATGCCATTCAGGCGGAATAACAGGGGGGGGTATGGAGTTGGACAAAAATACGTTGCGTCCTTTGCAGGGCGACGGCCGCAAGTTGTTCGTCGAGACTTACGGGTGTCAGATGAACGTCGGCGACACCGAAATCGTCGTTTCGGTGATGCAGGCCGAAGGTTACGTCTATACCGACCGCATCGACGAGGCGGACATCATCCTCATCAACACCTGCTCGATTCGCGATAACGCCGAGCAGCGCATTTGGGGTCGTTTGGCCGAGATGAAGCGTTTTCGCAAGGCGAAGCCCGCGTTGTTGGTCGGCATCATCGGGTGTATGGCCGAGCGTCTGAAAGAAAAGTTGGTCGAGGGCCCTCACGGCGTCGACATCGTCGCCGGCCCCGATGCTTACCGCGACCTGCCGCGTTTGGTGCGCGAGGCCGAAGCGGGCCACAAGGGGGTCAACGTGCTTCTCTCGACCGAAGAAACTTATGCCGAAATTGCTCCCGTGCGGCTCGACCGTAACGGCGTGAGTGCTTTCGTCTCTATCATGCGCGGGTGCAATAACTTTTGCTCTTACTGCGTGGTGCCTTACACACGCGGACGCGAACGGAGCCGCGACGCGGCGACTATCGTCGCCGAAGTGCGAAGCCTGTTCGACAACGGTTATCGCGAGGTGACGCTATTGGGGCAGAACGTCAACTCCTACCGCGCCGGTGAGGTCGACTTCCCCGAACTGATGCGCCGCGTGGCTTCGGTTTCGCCGCTGTTGCGCGTGCGCTTCGCGACGTCGCACCCCAAAGACATGAGCGACGAACTGCTGGCGGTCATGGCTTCGATGCCCAACATCTGTCGGTCGATTCACCTGCCCGCGCAGTCGGGCGCCACGTCGATGCTCGACCGCATGAACCGCAAATACACGCGCGAGTGGTATCTCGACCGCATCGCCGCCATTCGCCGCTATATGCCCGATTGCGGCATCACGACCGACCTGATTGCCGGATTTTCGGGTGAAACCGAAGAAGAACATGCCGCCACGTTGTCGTTGATGCGCGAGGTGGGGTACGACTTCGCCTATATGTTCAAGTATTCCGAGCGTCCCGGCACTTTCGCCCAGAAGCATCTGCCCGACGACGTGCCCGACGAGGTGAAATCGCGGCGTCTGTCCGAAATCATCGCCTTGCAGAACGAGCTGGGGTTGGCCAGCTACCGGCGCGACATCGGCCGCGAATACGAAGTGCTGGTCGAGGGGACGTCCAAACGCGACGCGGGCCAGTTGTCGGGCCGCACCTCGCAGAACAAGACGGTCGTCTTCGACCGCGGCACGCACGGCGTGGGCGATTACGTGCGGGTGCGCATCACGGGTTGCACGGCGGCGACGTTGTTCGGCGAGGCACTCGACTGATTTTTTTGATTTTTACACTTTCTGAATAGCTATGCGATTCGACGAACTCGATTTGGAGCCTGAAATCCTCGACGGATTGGAAGATATGAATTTTCGGGAGATGACTCCCGTGCAGGAAAAGACGATTCCCGTCATTCTCGAAGGGCGCGACATCATCGGATGCGCCCAGACCGGTACGGGCAAAACGGCGGCCTATACGCTGCCGCTGTTGAACAAACTGCTCGTCGAGGGCAACGACGACAACGTGGTGAAGTCGCTCATCATCGTGCCGACGCGCGAGTTGGCCCAGCAAATCGACCAGCAGTTTCAGGGTTTTTCCTATTATTTGCCCGTTTCGACGACCGTCGTTTACGGCGGCGGCGACGGCAAAGGCTGGGACGTGCAGAAACGGGGTCTCGTACTGGGGTCGGACGTGGTCATCGCCACGCCGGGCCGCATGATTTCCCACTTGCAGAACAGCGGCATCGACTTGTCGCACGTCGAATACCTGATTCTCGACGAGGCCGACCGCATGCTCGACATGGGTTTCAGCGACGACATCATGCACATCGTGTCCTACCTGCCCAAAGAGCGGCAGACCATTTTGTTTTCGGCCACATTGCCGCCGAAAATCCGCACGCTGGCCAAGACTATCCTGCGCAATCCGGCCGAAGTCAGCATCGCCATTTCCAAACCCAACGAGTCGATCGACCAGTCGGCTTACGTCTGCTACGAGACGCAGAAACTGAACATCATCAGCTCGCTGTTCGCCGAACCGAGCGG
>CAMWYI010000126.1 GCA_947178455.1 uncultured Alistipes sp.
GCAGTCAACCGCACGGCCGAAGACCTCGACATCGAAATCGCCGGTTTCAAACTCGACCGTGTTCACACTGATGCGACGATGACTTGGGCCAAAGGCAATACGACCGCTAATTTCATCACCGATTTGGACGACATTTTCCAAGAAGGCGGTAATAACCCCGACGACTTCTGCTCGTGGGATATCGATTACAATCAGCCTACCGGTGCGTATCTCAACTACCACAGCATCGGCAACGTAAAGCCGGGTACCGCTGGTGATGACGACCGTTTGACTATCAAACTGACAGACGAAGTTCAGGATTTGACTGGATACGAGTGGGCAGAGGGTATGACCCTGAAACCTTGGTTCGTAATTCCCCAGAAGTTCATTCCGTGGAACGGGAACCTCAGCGACAAAACCGGTACGCGACTGATGGTGTTGGTAAAAATCAAGCCTATCAACCATCCGGAGAAAGACAAATACGGCGACTACGTGGTGCAGAACATCGACGGAGAGCAAATTTACAGCAAGTACAAAGGTACGACCGACAAGGACGGTAATACGATCTTCGCATGGGCAGCCGTAGCACCCGTTTCGCGCACGAAAGGACAAACGGAAGACGGTGAACTTTGCTACGAGTGGCAGCAGAACCGCAAATATGTCTATACGCTTATCTTCGACGGTTTCAACAGCGGTTTGGTACCCGATCCTTCGGATGATCCGAAAGATCCGGACCCGACCGATCCGGATCCGGATAAAGATCCCATTGTCGACGTGAACCGCCAAGCTGATGAGTTCGTATTTGAAATCACGGTGGACGAATACGATGCCGACAATGAAGACGTAGAGATGCCGGGTAAACCGCAGGGCTCGATCGGCATTCTCAGTTAATTCGACGAGTTATTCAAAAAACCTCGGTGCAGTAGTTTCTGTGCCGAGGTTTTTTATATGCGTTGGATTTAGTCAGGATATTTTTAGGTATTTAGTGCTATTCCACTTTTCTTGAAAAATCCGTTTTGCAATTTTACATAATGTAATCCTCTGCGTTTAATCATGATTATATTCTTTTTGTGTTTCCTTGTCTCTTTTGTATAGCTGATAGCTGTTCACGAAGTTTTGCCAGACGATGTATGCTGTCGGAGCGATGGATGAAATCGGATTGAGGAACGATTGAGCCATCCAAATCGCCAACACCGTATTTTTTTGCCCCAACGATTGACCTCCGGCGGCGGGATCGCCATACCGGCGTCCGAGCGCGCGTCCGGTTTTGAACTGCAACAGACAGATGACCAATGCGACGACGGCCAGCGAGACTTCGGTAGTAAGCGATGCTCCGTGCAGGTCGATGATGAAAGCGGTCGTTCGTCCGATAATCACGAGCAAGGACAGCAGCCACAGATAAAACGAAATTTGGCTGTGCTCGGCAATCCATTGGGCGCATTTGGGGAACAAAAACCGGCAACATTGCGCGACAGCGAACGGCATGATGAGCAACGGAGCCACGCGAGCCAAAATCTGCGAGAATGTGCATATTCCGTTGCCCGTGAAAGTCAGGATGACCGGTGCCAGCAGTGCGATGACCATGTTGCATAGCAGGCTGTAAGTCGCCATCGTCGCGACATTGGCCCCCAACATGCCGCCGATGACTACGGCAGCCATTGCGATAGGAGCCAGTACGCAAATCATGCCTCCCTGTGCAACAATCGGGTCGAACGGCAACAACACGAGGTAGATGCCGACGGAGACGACCGTCTGAAAGAGCAACATCCAAAGATGCAGTGCCGACAGTTTCATTTGGCTGGGCTTCACGCGGCAAAACGTGATGAACAGCATCAGAAAAATCAAGGTCGGGGTAATCATGCCGTGCGACGCTTGTTCCAATGTCGTAATGGGACGGCACGACAACGCTCCGACGACCATTGCCAACGGCATGGCGATGGTTCTTACGTTGCGGTGCAGATTTTCAAGCAGGTGCATTTTATAAATTCTTTATCGGAACGGTCACGCGGGTGCCGTCGCGCCGTTCTACGGTCATTTCTGGTTTGTCGCCGTGTATTTCGCCTCGGATGACGGCACAAGGGTCGATTTCCGAGACATCGAGCGTGCCGATGCGTACGATTCGGTCGCCCGGCGATACGCTGTCGGCAAGCGTTTCGTCCCATACTTGTCCCACGACCAAATGTCCGTCTGCAATGGCTACGGAGATATTGCGCACTGCGACGTCATCCGAATCGGGCTGCACGGCATGAGGCAACAGCCAAAAACGACGTCTGGGGAAGTCGATGACGATTTCACCTCGGCGCAAAAGTCCGCAACCGAGCTTGTGGGTACTTCCGTAGGTCTCTTCGAGCGGAATATCCGACAGCATATTGTCGCCAATCGCAATTTTTGGAATCGTTCCTCGCACGGCTTCGCGCAGGGACGAACGGTTCGTCCAGCCCATGTGGCCCGGATGTCCCGAAGCGCGGCGCACGTTGCGAAGGATACCTCGGCCGAGCAGTTCGAGGCATTCGTGGTAGCGGCAGCTGAAAAAATCGGAAGCACCGGAATCGAATAGCGCATAGAACTTCATCCTGTTGCGGCCGTCACCGACCCGAAAAGCGATGAACGGACGTCCTTTTTCGCCATGCAGCCGCACGGATTGTTTGCGGTCGAGGTCGCCGAACTGCCGGTAATCGCCCGCCAATGAAATGACGGAATCGGCTGCGGGAAACCGCACGACGAAGTGCTGCAACAAATCGCTGCCCACGATGCCGTCGACACCCAAGCCCCACACATAGGAACTATCGGGCAGGACGTCGACCGTGCGGTTTTTGAACACGGTCTCGCCCATGCGCAATTCCGGCATCCGCGCAGTGGCGATTTGTTCGCGGTAGCCCTCGAAATCGCCGGTCAGGCTCCGGCCTTCGGCGACGAGGCCCGATTCGCGGCACAGCCGCTCGCTGACGGTCGTTCGCGAAGCTCCCGTATCGAATACGAATCGACGCGGCCCCGCAGGCGTTTCGACCATTACGATGTATTTGCCCTGCTCGATTCGGCAAGGCAGGTCGAAACGCACGGCGGGCGGACGGGCCATGAGACTTTGTCCCGCAATCACCGCGCAGAGGAGCAACAGCGACCGTCGCATGGGCGATTTAGGCGAGCAACTCCTTGACTTTGGCCGAAATATCCTTGCCGTCGGCGCGACCGGCAAGTTTTTTCGAGGCGATGCCCATGACCTTGCCCATATCTTTCATGGAGGAGGCGCCGACTTCGGCGATGATAGCCTGTACTTCGGCCGTCAATTCGTCGGCGGTCAGCTGTTTGGGCAAAAATTCCTGATAGACGGCGACTTGCGCCAACTCTTCGTCGGCGAGATCCTGCCGGTTCTGCTGCATGAAAATTGCAGCCGAATCGCTCCCCTGCTTGGCCAGTTTCGAGATGATTTTCAGCACGTCGGCGTCGGGCAGTTCGTCGATGCCGGGCCCCGAAGTCTTGGCTTCGATGATGTACTTTTTGGCGTTGCGCAGGGCGCTCAACCGCACGGTATCTTTGGCTTTCATCGCGTCCATGATACCTTTCGAGATTTGTTGTTCGAGTGACATATCCGTTTGTTTTTGGAGTTTATTCGGTCATCAGAAAATGCAGGGCCTCCTGCATCAGCCGGTCGCGTTCGCGCTGGGTCGTCAGTGCCTCGAACGGAATGCTCATGACGAACGTGCGGCCGTTTCCGGTAGCGGCAATGCCTGCTGTGCGGCCGTTTTCGGCATAGCGCATGACGACGGTCGCGTTATCGTCGGCCGGCAGCAGCGCATCGGGCGATTCGACGGCGTAGTGGTCGGGCCCCAATCGGTCGTGGAACCGGTACTCTCCGCGCGAAAAACCGCTTGCAGGCGAAGCGACGATTCGCACCTTGCCTTGACGGGTCGCTTGGGCGCAGTCGAGCGTGGCGTGCAGCACCTCTTCGGCGAATCGGCAGCCTTCCTCGTCTGTGCATAGGTCGGAAATCGCATAACTGCCTGACAAGAATAGATTTCCGCCGGATTGCTGCAAACCGCGCAAAGCCTGTTGCATTTCGGGCGAAAAGGCACGGAATTCCGCTTCCCGCGTTCCGCGTCCGACCGTCGTCGCCCGCTGTTTGCCCAAAATCAAGTCGACGGCGGGATAATTCGAGAGCGTAACCTGTTGACGTTCGACGGCCCGAGCCGATGCGGAGCAAAACGAATATCCGGCCCGACACACCGACATCCCGTGCAGGTAAGGATAATCGAACGTGTTGCCGCCGATGACATCGGTTTCGTACTCGGTCAGACTGGTGCCGAGTGCATAGGCATCGTCGTCGGAACGGGCGAGCGAGAGGTCGAATATCTGTTGCTCGCCGATAAAGGAAATATCTCGGCGGTCGGGCACGCCTCCGTCGATGCTGTGGTAGAATCCGGCCAGCGAATCGCACCGCGAACTGCATGGCGCACTGACGCGGTCGAATCCGTTGACAATCAACAGGCATCCCCGTTCGTTCGGCATCCGGCAGGCCGCGAGCGTTTCGCTCGAAAAACTTTCGCCTCCGTCGTTCACCGCCGTGACCCGATAACTGTAAATTCCGCCGGGTTCTTGCTCGAACGTGCAAGTCGTCGCATTGACCGAACGACCGTTGTCGAATCCGCCGTCGCCTTTGCGCGTATAGACGATGTAGCCGGTCGGCGCAGCGGTCTTTTCCAGTGTGTCGATGACGGGAGACCAGCGCAGCCGGACGGTGTTTTCGTCGGCAAATTCGACGCTGAATGCCTCGACCGGCAAA
>CAMWYI010000127.1 GCA_947178455.1 uncultured Alistipes sp.
GGTGGGTCGCATGGGTTGCCGGCGGCTGGGGGCTCAATCTGCTGTTGTCCGGTCTGCTCCACTGGTTCGGATGCGACGAAGAAAAGTAAAACAAACTGAAATAAAAACACTTATGCAAACACAGAACAACAAACCGCTGGAAAACCGCGAACTGAATGCCGCCGAGAGTTTGGAACTCATCGGCCGGATGATTGAAAACACGCACAACCGCATGGAACGCCAAGCCGGACTTCCGTTCCTACTTTGGGGTTATCTGACCGTGTTGTTCACGGCCGCCATCTACCTCCTCATCGCCACGACGCACGACGGCCGCTGGAACTGCCTGTGGTTCGGGCTGCCCGTGTGCGGCTGGCTCGGTACGTACCTGCTCCTGCGCCGCCCAACAGCCGAAGGGTCGGTCACGACCTTCGTCGACCGCGTAATCGGACAAATCTGGCTGGTGCTGGGCATCGTCGCATTCGTCGTCATGACACTCACCATTGCCACCCGCCTCAACCCGCCTATTCTCTTTCTCATCGTTTTGCTGATGAGCATCGGGTGCGCGCTCTCGGGCCTCGTGTGCCGGTTCACTCCTTTCGTCGTCAGCGGATTCGTCGGAATCGCACTCTCTCCGCTCTTTCTGTTCGGATTCGCACCCGCATGGCATGTCGCGCTTTTCGTCGCCGCATTCATCACGCTGATGATCGTACCCGGACACATTCTCTGCTATCGGTCGAACCGCTCCGCCAGCCAACACCATGTTTAAGGAACTCAATCCCCTGCTCCACTCCGAACTGCGGCTGGCCGTGATGTCGATTCTGTTGGGAATCGAAAGCGCCGATTTCGTCTACCTGCGCGAACAGACCGGCGCCACAGCGGGCAATCTGTCGGTACAGTTGGACAAACTCGCCAAAGCGGGTTACATCGCCATAGAAAAGGGATTTCGGGGGAAGATGCCCCGCACCGTCTGCCGGATGACCGACACCGGACGCGACGCTTTCGCCGAATACGTCGATGCGTTGAAAAGCTATATCGGATAACGCCGCTACCCCTGGCACAAAACAACGAGGGCCGTCCAACTCAATGGACGGCCCTTGCTGTATATCATTCATTCAGCTTTATTCGCTCGCGACTTTCTCCTTTTTCCGATTGTTGTAGAGGAAGCGGCGGATTTTCAGCGTCGGGGTCTTCACGAACTCCTCTTTCTCCTCGACGACCTCCGAAATGCGTGAAAACTTATTCACTTTGGCGTTCACGAACTCCATGATTTCCGCTTTGAGCTGTTCGGTCTTGGCCTCCCACGCTTCGCGTTTGTTGGCCCACTGCTCGCGCCAGTCTTCGAGCGTCGCCTCGATTTCCTCGCGGTTGAAGTGCACGAGCGCGACCAAATGGCCCTCCTGCTCCGTCACAATGGAATCGGTGATGTAAACGTGCGAATTGAGCACGCTCTCGATGTCTTCGGGATAGATGTTCTCGCCGCCCGGGCCCACAATCATATTTTTCAGACGTCCCTTGATATAAAGAAAACCGTCAGCGTCGAACTCGCCCAAGTCACCCGTGCGGAACCAGCCGTCGGCCGTGAAGACATCGGCCGTCGCTTCGGGATTTTTGAAATAGCCCTGCATCACGCTCGGCGACAAGGCGACGATTTCGCCCTGATGCGTTTCGGGATTGATGTTTTCCAGCCGCAGCTGCACGCCCGGGGCGGCAGGCCCCGTCGACCCCAAACGCACGCTCGAAGGCACTGCACCGGCCAGCAGCGGCGCCGTTTCGGTCAATCCGTAACCGATGCCATAGGGAACTTTGGCTTCCAGCAGGAATTGTTCTGCTCCGCGGTCGAGTTTCGCCCCACCGATGCCCAAGAAACGCATCCGTCGGCCAAAAAGTTTCATCAATTTTTTGCCTGCCACGCGATGCAGGTAGCGGCGCATGAATCCGACGCGGTACATCGTGCGCCAGAATCCGTTGGAATTGAATCGGGCCAGCACTTTCCCGCGATAGATTTTCTCGATAATCAGCGGCACAATGAGCATCACTGTAGGCCGCACGGCCCGCAGCGCGGGCATCAGCACGGCAGCCGTAGGCGGCCGGTCGAGGTAGAAGACCCGCGAACCCATCGAGAACGGATAAATCATGCCGATAGAACACTCGTAGGTGTGCGACAACGGCAGCACCGACAAGAAGACATCGTTGCGGTCGACGGGCAGCATCTGCTCGAAAATATCGGCCTGCGCGCACAGGGCTGCATGCGAGAGCATCACCCCTTTGGGGCTCGACGTCGTGCCCGACGTGTAGATGATAGCCGCCGTGTCTTCGGGTTTCGGTTCGGCCGTGTGCCCCTGCCGGTGCACGCGCTGCGAAATGACACCGAGATTCTTGGTGCGAATCACGATATTGAACCGGCGGATTGTCCCTTCCGACAATTTCGTGAAAAGCTTGTCGGAAACGAGCAGGGCTTTGGCTTCGGAGTGTTCGATAATCATGTCGAGCTCCTCCGACGAGAAATCGGGCAGAATCGGCACAGCGACCATGCCGCCCGACACGACGGCGAAATAACCGATACCCCAGTTGGGCATGCTGCTGCTCAACAGGGCCACCTTGTCGCCGGATTCGAGCCCCGCTGCGGTCAGTAGCCGCTGCACTTCGGCCATGCGCCGTCCGGCTTCGGCATAGGTTACCTCCTCGCCGCCGAACATCGCGAAAGCTACCTGCGATGCATATTTCTCGACGCTGTTGCGAGCCACCTCGCAAAGTGTTCTGAAAGTCATAGTTTCGTCTTTTGTTCCGTCATAAGAACGGAAAATCAGGTACAAAATTACGATAAATCCGGCAAAAAATACTATTTTTGAGGTAAAATCGTACATTTCCAGCCCCTTTTCGGCCCATGCTCTCTGCGCAAAAGATAAAACAGCACGCTTCCGACGCCGGATTCGACCTTTGCGGCATCGCCCGCTGCCGCCGCTTGGCCGACAACGAAGCGTGGTTCCGCGACTGGCTCGCACACGGCTACCAATCGTCGCTGGGCTACATGGAGCGCAACGCCGATAAGCGTTTCGACCCGAGCCGTCTGGTCGAGCAGGCCCGCACGGCCGTCGTCTGCGCCGTCTCCTATAAAAACCGGTTCAGCGAGGGCTATCCGCCCGACTGCCGCACCAAAGTGGCCTCCTATGCCTGCGCCAGAGACTACCACGACACCATTCGGGCGATGCTCAGCCAGCTGTTCGCCGCCCTGCGCGAGGAGACTCCCCAGTTGCAAGGGCGCACGTTCGTCGACACGGCTCCGCTGGCCGAAAAGCAGCTGGCCGTCGAAGCGGGACTGGGTTGGATTGGGCGGCAATCCCTGCTCGTAACGCCGCAATACGGCACTTTCGTGCTGCTGGGCGAGCTGCTCCTCTGCGACGAAGCCGACCGCTACGACGCCCCGTTCGAGGGTTCGCGCTGCGGCGAGTGCCGCGCCTGCATGGAGCACTGCCCTACGGGGGCGCTCGTCGCCGAACGGGTCGTCGACACCAACCGCTGCATCTCCTGCCACACCGTCGAACGGGAACCCGCCGGACGCATCGACCTGCACGGCTGGATTTTCGGGTGCGACGCCTGCCAGAACGTCTGTCCCTACAACCGCCGCGCGCCGCAGCACGCCAATCGGGCGTTCGACCCGCTGTTCGACCCCCTCGCGCTGACGCCGGAACACTGGCGGACGATGACCGAAGCGCAATTCGCCGAACGCATGGGCGCAACGCCCCTCACCCGCAGCGGGCTGGAACGCATCCGCCGGAATTGTGCGGAATTTGGCGATTTGCCCGATTTTGACTAAATTCGGGTCGTCATTACAATCGGATTCACCATGAATATCGCCATCGTCGGAACCGGATACGTAGGGCTCGTTTCGGGCGCATGCTTCGCCGAAATGGGCATCGACGTCACCTGCGTGGACATCAACCGCCGGAAAATCGAACGCCTGCTCGCGGGCGAAATGCCCATTTACGAACCCGGGCTGGACGAACTCGTCCGCCGCAACGTCGAAGCCGGCCGGCTCCACTTCACGACCGACCTGTGCGACTGCCTCGACGCGGTCGAAGTGGTCTTTTCGGCCGTCGGCACGCCGCCCGACGAGGACGGTTCGGCCGACCTGAAATACGTGCTGGAAGTGGCGCGGACGTTCGGCCGCAACATCAAGAAATACACGATGCTGGTTACGAAATCGACCGTACCCGTCGGCACAGCCCGCAAAATCAAAGCGGCCATTCAAGAGGAACTGGACAAACGCGGCGAGCAAATCGAGTTCGAGGTGGCGAGCAATCCCGAATTTCTGAAAGAGGGGGCCGCTATCAAGGATTTCATGTCGCCCGACCGCGTGGTGGTCGGCGTCGAAAGCGAACGCGCCCGCAAAACCATGTCGCGGCTCTACCGGCCGTTCCTGACCAACAATTTTCGGGTCTACTTCATGGATATTCCGTCGGCCGAGATGACCAAATACGCCGCCAACGCGATGCTGGCCACGCGCATATCGTTCATGAACGACATCGCCAACCTGTGCGAACGGGTCGGCGCCGACGTCAACATGGTGCGTCGCGGCATCGGTTCGGACACGCGCATTGGCAAGAAATTCCTCTATCCGGGCTGCGGTTACGGCGGCAGCTGTTTTCCGAAGGATGTCAAGGCGCTGATTAAGACGGCCGAGCAAAACGGCTATCCGATGCAGGTGCTGCGGGCGGTGGACGAGGTGAA
>CAMWYI010000128.1 GCA_947178455.1 uncultured Alistipes sp.
GCACATCGTCAAAGGTTTCGCGACGCTGAAAGTCAAAGCCGAGCCGAAACCCGCGACGGAGAAAAAATAGTCCGAAGCCGAACGGCATGCAAACGAAAAACGCCGCACATTCTTGTGCGGCGTTTTTTCGTTGTCGTCGTTTCGGGTTACTTGCGGCGGGCGCGCTGCTGGGCTTCCTGCTGGCGGAGCAGCTCCTCGTAACGCTGCTGGAACTTCGATTTCTTGCCGTTCGATTTCTTCGCCGCATTGGCCGCCATAATCGCGTGGATTTTGTCGTCGCTGACGAACCGCCGGATAATCAGCGTCTGGGCGATGGTGAAGAGGTTGAACAACAGATAATAGAAGCACAGACCGCTCGCGAAGTCGTTGAACCAGCAGAGCATCATCAACGGGAAGAAATAGAGCGTCATGAACTTCATACCGGCCATTTGGGGCTGCGACGAAGCCGACTGCTGGTAGGTGTAATAGGAGTATCCGAAGGTCGAAACCGCCATCAACAACGCGAACAACGACACATGGTCGCCGTAGAACGGAATCGAGAACGGCAAGTTCAAGATGCTGTCGTAGGACGAAAGGTCGTCCGACCACCAGAACGACTGCCCGCGCAACTCGATAGAAGCGGGGAAGAAGCGGTACAACGCAATCAACACCGGCATTTGGAGCAGCATCGGGATGCAGCCGCTCAACGGATTGATGCCCGCCTTGCGTTGCAGTTCGAGCGTCGCCTGCTGGCGTTTCATGGCATCCTCCTGTTTGGGATACTTCTTCGCCAGCTCGTCCATTTGCGGCTTGATTAGGCGCATTTTGGCCATCGAGACGTAGCTCTTATAGGTAATCGGCGACAGCACGAGTTTTACTAAAATAACGAGCAGCAGAATGATGACGCCGAGATTGCCGATGTAATTGCGCAGGAAATCGAACACCGGAATAACGACCCAGCGGTTGATCCAGCCGAAGATACCCCACCCCAGCGGCACGAGGCGTTCGAGATGCAGGGCATCGTCGCCATCGACCGCCACTTTGCGCAGGACGGAGTACTGATTGGGGCCGAAATAGAATGCGAAATCATAGGCCTCGGTCTGCGGTGCATAGGGCACGGTCATGCGGGCCGAATAGTGCTTGATGTAACCCGAACCGGGCTGCGCCGTCTCGAACGAGAGGCTGGCCGAAGCGACGTTTTTCGGAGCGATGAAGACCGACGAGAAATACTGCTGTTTGAATGCCACCCAATTGACCGACGTGGCGATTTCTTCGGACTTCCGGCCGTCGCCCATGCCCAAATCCTCGATCGACTGCTCGCCCGGGATGCGGTACGAGAGCGTGGTGTACATATTCTCGTTCTTGAACCCGCGTTCGTTCTGGTACGAGGTGTTCGACCAGTCGATGCCGATAGCGGTCTGATTGGACATCACGGCCACCATGCCCTCCAACCGCACGTCGAAATCGACCAAGTACTCGTCGGCGGGCGATTCGCTTTCGTGGACAATGTAGCGGTAGACCAGTGCCGCACCGTCGGCGACGGCCAAGCGCATCGTCACCGTCTGCGAGCCGTTGTCCGACCGCTCGATGACCGGCGCCGAGAAAGTGTAGTCCATCGTATTGACAGGCACGCTGTTCAGGCCGTTGCGCACGTAGAAATTCAATCCGAAACGGGCCGTCGCGGGGTCGAACAGTTCGACCGCTTCGGTGCGTTCGTCGCGGGGAGCGTATTTCGTGTAATTTTTGAGCGTCACGCCCACGATGCGGCCGCCGCGCGTCGAAAAACGCACCGACATCACGTCGTTCTCGACCGCGAACTCTTGGGGTGCGGCCGCAGCGGCATCGGCCAATGCGACGCCGACCAAAGCAGCCGAACGCTCGGCAACAACGGGAGCCGCCGCAACATTCGTCGCGGAGTGTACGTCGGTCGCCTCAACCGCCGTCGGCTCGGTCAACACGGTGGGCCGCTGGGCCGCAGCCAACGAATCCTGCCGGGCCTGCCATTCGGCCAGCTCCGCTTGGTATTTCTGTTGTTCCTTGCCGTTGAGATAAACGAAGCCCACGAAGAGCAACCCCACGACAACGATACCTATAATCGATTTCTTATCCATGTTTTTCTAAAATTTGCTATACTCGTATTGCACGGTTCTGCGTCGCCGAGCCTCACTTGCCCTTGTACTCCAATGCCGCTTTGACGAACGCCACGAACAACGGCGACGGCTGCTGCACCGTGCTCTTGTATTCGGGATGATACTGCGTGCCGACGAACCAGCGGTGCGACGCGACTTCGACCGCCTCGACCAACCCCGTATCGGGATTGGTGCCGACGGCCTGCATGCCGGCCGCCTCGAACTGGGCGAGGTAATCGTTGTTGAACTCGTAGCGGTGGCGGTGGCGCTCCGAAATGTTGAGTTTGCCGTAAGCCGCAGCCACTTTCGACCCTTTGCGCAGGGTGCAGGGATAAGCCCCCAGACGCATCGTGCCGCCTTTGGCCGTTACGCCCTTCTGCTCCTCCATGAGGTCGATGACCGGATGAGCCGTCTGCTCCATTTCGCTCGAATTGGCATCGGCCAGCCCCAGCACGTTGCGCGCGAACTCGATGACGGCGCACTGCATGCCGAGACAGATGCCCAAGAACGGAATGTCGTTCGTGCGGGCGTAATGCACGGCCACGATTTTGCCCTCGATGCCGCGATTGCCGAATCCGGGCGCGACCAGAATGCCCGCCATCGAGCCGAGCTGGTCGGCGACGTTTTCGGGGGTCAGTTTTTCAGAATTGACATAGCGCAGCTTGACCTTGCAATCGTTGACCGCACCGGCGTGGATGAACGATTCGCTGATAGATTTGTAGGCGTCGGGCAGTTCGGTGTACTTGCCGACCAGCGCGATTTCGATTTTCCGCGACGGATGCTTGATTTTCTCGACAATCGCACGCCAAGCGGCCATGTCGGGCTCCTGTTCGGAGGGCAGATTGAGTTTGTCTAATACCACCTCGTCGAGATGCTGTTCGTGCATTTTGAGCGGCACCTCGTAAATCGTGGGCACGTCGATGGACTCCATGACGGCGTTGGCGTCGACGTTGCAGAACAGAGCCACCTTGCGCCGCAGGTTCATCGTCAGCGGGTGTTCCGTGCGAAGCACCAAAATATCGGGCTGCAAACCGTTTTCCAGCAGAGCCTTGACCGAATGCTGGGTCGGTTTGGTTTTCAGCTCGCCCGAAGCAGCCATGTAAGGAATCAAGGTCAGGTGCACCAGCGCCGTATTGCGATAACCGAGCTGGTAACGCAGCTGTCGCACCGACTCGATGAACGGCAGCGACTCGATGTCGCCTACCGTACCGCCGATTTCGGTGATGATGATGTCGTACTCCTTGCGCTGGGCCAGCAGCTGGATGCGGCGTTTGATTTCGTCGGTGATGTGCGGAATGACCTGCACGGTCTTGCCCAAATACTCGCCTTTGCGCTCTTTCTCGATGACGCTCTTGTAGATTTTGCCGGTCGTGACGTTGTTGGCTTTCGACGTGGGCTGGTTCGTGAACCGTTCGTAGTGGCCCAAATCGAGGTCGGTCTCGGCGCCGTCCTCCGTCACGTAGCACTCGCCGTGTTCGTAGGGATTGAGCGTTCCGGGGTCGACGTTGATGTAAGGGTCGAGCTTCTGAATGGTCACCGAGTAGCCCCGCGCCTGCAACAACCGCGCAATCGAGGCCGAAATGATGCCCTTGCCGAGCGACGAGGCGACACCCCCCGTCACGAAAATGTATTTGGGTTTTCCTAATTTCATGTCTGGGTTCTATCTATTTTTCTTTGTTTTCAGCAGATTCCTGTTGCGCTTCGCGGTCGATGAGCTTCACCTTTTCGATGGCGGCGGACATCTCCGCACGGATGCGGTCGATTTTGGCCCGCACGTCGGCCACCAAGGCGTCGGCGTTCTTCGACTTGGCGAAAAATCCGATGTTGTTCTCCAACAGCGCGATTTCCTGTTCCATTTGGCGCACCTTATTATAAAGGCGTTCGCGCTCCGAGTGCAGCCGGCGGTCGCCCGACGCTTTGAGCGCCGAAACCTTGTCGCGAAAACGGTTCATCGACCGGTCGCGCGCCGACCCGCGCAGCGTGGCGAACAGCGCATCGGCCGCCGCCTTGTAGCGTTTCTGCACGGCTTCCTTCTGCTTGATAGGCACGAAGCCGATTTCGCTCCAACGACGCTGGAAGTCGCGGATGACCTCGAAATCGCCCGATGCGACATCGGCCGCCTCCATTTCGTCCAGCAAAGCGAGTTTCTTGCGCAGGTTCTCCTCCTGCTCGCTGTCCACGCCCGAGAAATGGGCGGCCTTGCGCTCGAAAAATTTGTCGCACGCAGCGCGAAAACGCTTCCACACGGCATCCGAATGGCGGTGCGACACGGCTCCGATGGCTTTCCAGCGCGCCTGCAACGCAATCAGTTCGTCGGTCGTCGCTTTCCAGTCCTCGCTCTCGCAGAGCGATTCGGCCGCCTCGCACAACTCGTTCTTCAACTGCAAGTTGTGGTCCATTTCGGCCTTGACTTCGGCATAGAACATCCGTTTGCCCTCGAAGAATTTATCGCAGGCGGCACGGAAAAGCTCGTAGATGCGTTTGTTCTGTTTCTTGGGGGCGAAACCGATAGTTTTACACGTTTTATGAATCTCCAACAGCCGGTCG
>CAMWYI010000129.1 GCA_947178455.1 uncultured Alistipes sp.
CGTCGTAAACGACCGTTACCTCTTTGGTCGGCACGTCGATTTGCACGTCCTTGATGCCCTTGCCGAGCGACGGCACGTTGCTCATGATTTTCTTGGCGCAGTGTTCGCAGTGGATGTCCGTGGCGAATACCGTCGTCTTGGTCGTCTGTTTTGCGTCGGGCTTCGCGGCCAGACATACGCCTGCGCTCATCAGAGCGGCGAGGCAGCATACAATGATTTTTTTCATTTTTTTATTAACTGGTATGGTTCAGAAAGTTTTTCTTGTAATTCCTCTCTTTAATAAATGTTGAGGCGGAGACCGATGTAGAACTTGCGGCCCATGAGCGGCCCCCAGACGTTCATCGAGTTGAATCCCGCCGAGAACGGGTCGTCCGCATGCAGTATCGGGTCGTGCTGGCGGTAGTCGCCGATGTTCTCGCAGCCCGCATAGAGGTCGAATTTGCCGATTTTGCGCGTCACCTGCGCGAAGAAAATCGGATAGCGCGGCGACTGATAGCTGTCGGCCAATTCGCCCGTCTGCGTCGGGACGCGCATCGGGCCGTTCAACTGCGCCGTCGCATCGAATACCCAGCGGCGGAACTTCGTGGCGTATTGCAGGTTGAGCAGCGTCTTGTACTTGCTCACTAACGGCCGTTCGACGTGCGCTGTCGTGCCGTCGGGACGGGCGATAGTCATTTCGCTGTCGGTGTAGCGGAACGTCGCGAAGATGTCGAACCGTTCGATAGGCGTCCACGAGAAGTCGATTTGGTAGGTGTCCGTGTAGCTGCGGCCGTTCGACCCATAGAACAAAATAGCTTCTGTGTTGTACTCTTGGTCGGTGACTACCGCATGGTAGAATTGCGTGCGGAACCAGTCGAAACTCAACGTCGCGGCATCTTCGCGCACTAATTTGAACGTCTGCGTCAGACTTCCGCCCACCGTCAGCGCTTTCTCCATGCGGTCGAGGCCTGCGAAATCCGTGTTCAAGAACTCGATGCGGCGTCCCGTCGCCAGCACGCCGATGTTGTCGGTGATGAGGTTGGTCGAGCGGTAGCCCAATCCGGCCGATGCCCGCAGCGTGGTCGTCGGGGTGATGTTCCAGCGCAGGTGGCCGCGCGGCGTCGCGAAAAAGCGGTCGTAATAGTGGTTGTAGTCGCCGCGAATGCCCGCCACGAGGGAGAATTTGTCCTTGATCGTGTAGGTGTATTCGGCATAGGCGCCCGCTTCGCGTTCGTCGCGGTCGAGGTTGTAGGTGCGCTGCGGCGCGTCGGCAATCCACGGGGTGCGGTTGTCGAGCCGCTCGCGGAAGTACTGCAAATGGCCCTGCACGCCCACAATCAACGACGAACGGTAGGTGAAATAGTGGTTGTACATCAAGTTGACCGACACCGAATTTTCGTTGCCCGCATAGTCGTTCAGCCCGAAATAGGCATCCTCGTTGTAGTGGTCGAAATCGGCCACGAATGCGATATTCGAGCGCAGTTCGTCCGCTTCGTCTTCGTCGTAGACCGCCGCTCCGACGGGCATGCCGATTTTCAGGTAGCCGTTGGCGTTGCGGTTGCGGAGGTGCGAGCCGTAGAGCGTGCCGGGTTTGTCCCAGTCAGCCAGCATCGCTTCGCGCATCGAGGCGTCGTTCTTGTAGCCGTACATGCCGCCTAAACGGTTCTCCTGCACGAACTTCCAGCCCCAGCGAATTTGCATGCCGTTGTCGGCCGTATAGAGCCATTTGTTGGCGATGTTGAGTTGGTCGGCTTTCGGCAGGTCGCGGAATCCGTCGCGGTTGTGGTCCATTTTGCGGACGTCGGTGTCCATCGAGCCGTGCAGCAGCACGATGCTCGTCAGCTTTTGGTCTTTCGTCACCGGAAAGGCCGACGAGAGGTTGAGCTCGGGCCGCAGTTCGTCGTCCAAATAGAGGTTTACTAACAACCGTTCGTCGTCGGTCGGCTTGCGGTGTTCGAGGTTGATTTGGCCCGTGATTGCTTCATGGCCCGCCGTGACCGAGGCGACGCCTTTCGACACCTGTATGGAGTTGAGCCACATGCCCGGCGTGTAGCTCAATCCGTAGGGAGCGCTCAATCCGCGCATAATGGGGCGATTTTCGTCGAGTATCTGTGTGTAGGTGCCTGCGAGGCCCAGCATCTTGATTTGGCGGGCGCCCGAAATGGCATCGCTGTACCCGACCGTCACCGAAGCCGAGTTCTCGAACGATTCGGCCAAGTTGCAGCAGGCCATTTTGCACAGACCGGCGAACGAGATGGTTTCGTTTTTCAGCAATCCGTCCCGCTTAATAAAATTGCCGCTCAACGAGCCGTCGACGGTGACGGTTTCGAGTTCCAGCCCGTCGGCGTGCAGGGCGAAGTCGGCACGGTCGAGGCCGTCGGCCATGCGGAGCGTGTCGTTCTCATAGCCCAAGTAGGTGGCGACGAGCCGGTCGTAGCCTTTCACGCGGTGGATTCGGAAGTTGCCGTCAGCATCGGCGCTCGCGCCGACGGTCGTGCCCGCCCAGTAGACGGCGGCTCCGGCGAGCGGTTGTTTGTCGGTGTCGCGTACCGTGCCGCGCAGTTCCTGTGCCCGGAGGGGCGTGGCGCCGAGCAGGGCCAGCAGGCATACGAGAATCAGTTTGTAATGTTTCATAAATCTTTTCGTGTTTGTTTGCGTGGACAAAAGTAGCGCATCTGCGTTGCAACCGAGTTGCAGATCGCACGGGTCAGTTTCGTTGTTTTGTCCGGCAGTCGGGGCATTTCCCCTTGATGAGGTAATTGATTTGGCGCACCTCGAATCCGGCCGGATACTTGATTGCGGGAATATGCGCTTGTTCCAGACAGAAGGTTCGGCCGCATTGTTCGCAGTGGAAATGGCAGTGCAATTCGTCGAGCGAGCAGTGGTGGTCGTTGTAACAGATGCAGTATTTCGTCGAGCCGCTTCCGTCTTCGATGATGTGCAGCAGGTGGTGTGCGACGAAAAGCGTCAACGTTCGGAAAATCGTCGATTTGTCGACCGTTTCGGTCGCGACTTCCAAATCGGCGAGACTGAACGTATCGCTGAATCGTTCCATGGCTTGTAGGACGAGTATCCGTACGGCCGTCGGACGTATGTCGTGATGCAGGAGAATCTCCTCGCAGTGTTTGTCGTTCATCGAATGAGTTTGCTGCTAAACGAAAGTTCCGATAATCCGCGATTCGTTCGTGCGAATCCGGGTATGCGACCGAAGATGCGGTCGATTAGCAGCGTGCGGGAGGGGCGCGGAAGCCTGCGCAGCGCACCGAACCGTGACAGAGGAATTGCGCTCGGCGGTCGGTGACGCGTTCGTAGAAAGCGGGGGCCGGTGCCGCGACCGTGAGGTCGTCGGGCAGCAGCGGCGAGGATACCGGCAGCACGGTTTTGTCCGTGCGGTCGTCGGTTCCGTCGGTGTAGAGTTCGATGTCCGTAGAGTGCCGGTCGTTGCAGCACGGGGCTTCCCATGCCGATTGCGCCGGTGCCGTGCCGTGCGAAACGTGGCAGTGCGCATGGCCGTGATGACAGCAGCAGACCGCCTCCGTGCGGGCTTTCATGACCGTGCAGCGGCAGGTGAGCGAGGCATACGCAGGGCCGATGGCCGTCAGCAGATAGACGACCAGCAACCAACAGGCTATGCAACGTTTTACACCCATTTTTATTAGCGCGGTAGACCGCTTTACGGTTCGGAACATCATCTTCGCTTCCGTCCGTTTGCCGATAATACAGCGTCAAAGGTACGAAAAAAATCGGGAGTCGGGGTGGAAATTTTGGTTTTTCGTTCTATTTTTGTCCCGCTATGAGCCTCCGATTTACCATTCGATGCAAAGACGCTGCCACCCATGCGCGGGCAGGCGAACTGCAAACCGACCACGGGGTAATCCGCACCCCGATTTTCATGCCGGTAGGTACGGCTGCGACCGTCAAGGGGATTTTCCACCGCGACGTCCGCGACGAAGCGCGGGCCCAAATCATATTGGCCAATACCTACCACCTCTACCTGCGGCCCGGCATGGACATCATCGAGAAGGCGGGCGGCGTGCACCGTTTTTCGACGTGGGAGGGGCCCATGCTCACCGACAGCGGCGGGTTTCAGGTTTTTTCGTTGGCGGCGTGCCGCAAGTTGACCGAAGAGGGTTGCCACTTCCGCTCGCACATCGACGGGTCGAAACACCTCTTTACGCCCGAAAGCGTCATCGACACCGAGCGCACCATCGGGGCCGACATCATGATGGCATTCGACGAGTGTCCTCCGGGCGATGCTCCGCGCGAATATGCGGCCAAGTCGCTTGACCTGACCGAGCGCTGGCTCGATCGCTGCTTCGACCGGTACCACCGAACACAGCCCAAATACGGCCACTATCAGGCCTTGTTCCCCATTGTGCAGGGTTGCACCTATCCCGACCTGCGGGTGCGGGCGGCCGAAAACGTGCAGCGTTACGATGCCGACGGTTATGCTATCGGCGGCCTTGCCGTCGGCGAACCGACCGAGACGATGTACGAAATGATCGAGGTGGTCGATGCCGTTCTGCCGCAGGACAAGCCGCGTTATCTCATGGGGGTCGGCACACCGGCCAATATCTTGGAGGCGATTGCGCGCGGTGTCGATATGTTCGACTGCGTGATGCCGACGCGCAACGGACGCAACGGCCAGCTA
>CAMWYI010000130.1 GCA_947178455.1 uncultured Alistipes sp.
CATCGGCAGCGGAAAAAGCACGGTTTGCCGCCTTTTCGCACAGCGGGGCATCGCCGTGTACGATTCCGACAGCGAGGCCAAACGCCTGATGTCCGAATGCGCCGACTTGCGGGCCGCTATCGTGCGGCGTTTCGGAGACGAGGTTTATCCCGACGGAACGCTCGACCGCGCACGATTGGCCGCTTGCGTCTTTGCAGACGCACAGGCGCTCGCCGATTTGAATGCACTGGTGCATCCCGCCGTTTTGCGCGATTTCGCGCAGTGGGCCGATGCGCAGTCGTCGCCTTACGTCGTGCTCGAAAGCGCTATTTTGTTCGAGGCCGGTTTGCAGGATTGCGTCGACCGTACCGTCGCCGTGTTGGCTCCTGCCGAATTGCGGGTGCAGCGGGCCTGCCGTCGCGACCGGTGCGACGAAGCGCATATCCGCAGCCGCATGGCGGCCCAGATGTCCGACGACGAACTTTGCGTACGAGCCGATTTCACGATGGTGAACATCCTCGAATCCGATTTGGAGCCTTCGGTCGCCCAGTTGGACGGACTTTTCCGACAGCAACTCGCGGCGCAGGCCGCAGAACGCAACGCATTGAAATGACGCTCGATTTCTCCGTGCCGCAGGTGATGGCTATCGTGAACATCACGCCCGACTCGTTTTTCAGCGATAGCCGCGCGTTCGACGCCGATGCCGTCGCACAGCGGGTCGAAACGGTGCTTTGCGAGGGAGCCGCGATGCTCGACATCGGCGGCTATTCGTCACGCCCGGGTGCCGACGAGGTGCCCGAAGAGGAGGAGTGGCGGCGCGTCGCAATGGGGCTGGAAATCGTCCGGCGAATGGCTCCGCAGGTGCCCGTGTCGGTCGACACGTTCCGCAGCGCGATTGTCGAGCGGGTCGTCGAGCGATTCGGGCCGGTGGCGGTCAACGACATATCGGCCGGAGCGTTGGACGAACGGATGCTTCCGACCGTCGCGCGTTACGGGGTGCCGTACATCGCCATGCACATGCGGGGCACGCCGCAGACCATGCAGTCGATGACCGATTACCGGCGCGGCATCGTCGCCGAGACGGTCGATTATTTCAGCAGTCGCATCTCCGACCTATTGCAGGCGGGCATCCGGCGCGAAAACATCGTGCTCGACCCCGGATTCGGATTCGCCAAGACGTTGGAGCAGAATTACGAACTGCTGGCCGGATTGCATCGGGTGTGCGCGTTGGGTTTTCCCGTGTTGGCCGGTGTTTCGCGCAAGTCGATGATTTGGCGGGCGCTGGATTCGACCCCTGCCGACGCATTGGCCGGAACGGTGGCGTTGCAGTGGGAATGCCTGCGGCAGGGTGCCGTCGTCCTGCGGGCGCACGACGTGCGCGAAGCGGTCGATACGGTGCGATTGTTCGAAATCTATAAACGCAACAGCGAATGATACATATCGAGAATGTCCACAAACGTTTCGGAACGTTGGAGGTTTTGCGCGGCGTTTCGCTCGACGTAGCCGACCGCGAGGTGGTCGCTATCGTCGGGGCCAGCGGAGCCGGCAAAACGACCCTTTTGCAGATTATCGGCACGCTTTCGCGGCCCGACGAGGGCTGCGTGCGGATTGCCGACCGCGATGTCTTTGCGTTGGACGACCGGGCCTTGTCCCGTTTCCGCAACGAGAGCATCGGCTTCGTCTTTCAGTTCCACCACCTGCTGCCCGAATTCACGGCATTCGAGAACGTCTGCATTCCGGGTTTGATTGGGCATCGTCCCCGCACTGAGGTGGAAACGCGTGCACGGGAGTTGCTCGACCTCATGGGGCTTTCCGCCCGTCGCGAGCACAAGCCCGGACAGCTTTCGGGGGGCGAGCAGCAGCGGGTCGCCATTGCGCGTGCGCTTATCAACGAACCTGCGGTGTTGTTGGCCGACGAACCTTCGGGGAATCTCGACAGCCGCAACCGCGACGAAATCCACCGCCTGTTTTTCGAGTTGCGCGACCGGTTGGGACAGACCGTCGTCATCGTAACGCACGACGAGGGGTTGGCGTCGATGTCCGACCGCAAAATCGTGCTCTCCGACGGGCAGGTCGTGCGATAACCTCCTCCCTGATTACGAAAAAACGGCCCGAACTTCTGTTCGAGCCGTCCTTTTTTCTGTGCGATGCGCTTATTTGGCAGCTTCTTCAGCAGCAGCCTTTTCGCAGCAGCAGCACGAATCCGTCTTTTCGCAGCCTTCGGCGTTCTCGCAGTTAGCGCACTCCGTCTGGGCTTGAGCTTCGGCTTCGGCCTTCTTGTTGGTGTTTCCGCAGCAGCCGATCATAGCGACAGCGGCTACGACGATTGCGAAAGAGAAAATCTTTTTCATTGTCTTAAACGTTTAATGGATTGTTGTTAACGCTGCAAAGTTACGTATTTGGTGGAATTATGCAAGAAAAAGTCAATTTTTTTAATAATTTGACTTCGATTTAGGCTTTTCCGGCCTCTCTCGCGGGCTTTTTCGCTCAATGATAGGCGCTTGTCGCACTCGGTCAGTGCAGTAAATCCGAGAGCGTCAGTTCTTCGTTTTTGATAAAGGCTTTCGGGAAATTGGGAGCGATGCGGCCTTTCAGTATGACGGCTTCTTCGGTCGTCAGGCAGTTGCCCGCCGTAACGCGCCAATAGGGATTTTCGTAGGTCAGATAGACGGCTGTGCCCGGACAGGTCTCCTCGAAAAGCAGTTTCGCACGCAGGGCTTCCGCTCGTGCGTTCTGGCCGTTGTCCAAAAAAATGCAGATGCGGTAGCCGCGAAACGAACTGCGTGCCGGTATGCGTTCGGCCTGCGCGACGGCTTGGGCCGCTTCGGCATATTCGGTCGCCGTGACGCGGGCTCCGGTCGCAAAAGCCGGTTCCGACAGCCGGTGTTTGAACGATTGGAGTTTCTGGGCATCGGCCCGCATCGGTGCGGCAGCCAGTGCCGACAACAGCAAAATTATCGCAAACGTTCTGCGCATATTCAGAAGAGGTATTTTTTTACATCCTGCAACGTCGTGCCAAAGATATTCAAAAAATCCGACAACGGCATCTTTTGGCGCTCGATATTTATGCGTGTCGGCCCTCCGCGCCCTTCGATGAGGCAGGACACCGTGATTTGCGACGGGTCGTCGGCTTGCAGCGCCCGGCCTGCCAGCAGCAGCGCAATCGGGTTGTCGATGCTTATTTTCCAGCGGGTCGCTATGCTTTCGACCGTGCGTTTTCCGACTTCGATTCTCTCGTGGAGCCGAATCGTCCCGACCCGTTGACCGGCGTAATAGAGCGTGAAATAGGCTCGTTGTATTTCCAGTTTGTAGCCTGTGCCGTTGGTGATGCGCAGCACGGCTTCGGCGCCCGTCAGCCCTTGGGGTTCGATTCGTTCGAGCGCGTCGATGTGGATTTTCTGCGCCGCCCGTTCCGCCGCCCGACGGCAGGAACCGAACGACAGGGCGATGACGACCGACAAAAGCAATAATACTTTTTTACTCATTTTTCACTCCCGTGTAGATTTGCGCGATGCCCAGCGTTTGGCTTCGGGCACGGCAGTCGCTGAATCCGGCTCGGCCCAGCATTTCGACGAAACGTTCCGGTGCCGGAAATGCGGTCACCGATGCAGGCAGGTATTCGTAGGCGTGGCGGTCGTGCGAAACAATGCCTCCGATGCGCGGCAGCAGTTTATGAAAATAGTGCTCGAACAGCCAGCGGAACAGCCGGTTGCGCGGGCGCGACAGTTCCAGAATCACCACTTGGCCTCGGGGTTTCAGCACGCGGTGGAATTCGCGCAGTCCGGCGTCGATGTCCCCGAAATTGCGCACGCCGAAAGCCACCGTTACGGCATCGACCGTCGCGTCGGCGAGCGTGAGTTTTTCGGCATCTTCGACCGACAGCGCAATGCGGTCGTCGAGTTTGCGGGCCTCGATTTTACGTTGTGCAACGTCGAGCATGCCTTCCGACAGGTCGACCGCCCGAATCCGCGCCTGCGGGATGCCGCGTGCGAGGTCGATAGCCAAATCGCCCGTGCCGGTGGCTGCGTCGAGCAGCGTTTGGGGCGATTTTCGGCCCACGATTTGCACGACATGGCGTCGCCACACGCGGTCGATGTTCAGCGACAGCAGGTGATTCAGCAGGTCGTAGCGCGGGGCGATGCGGTCGAACATCGTGCGGACTTGCGACTTCTTGGTTTCGCGGGCGTTATAGGGCAGGACACTCATTCGTAGCGGATGGTTTCTTCGGGTTTGACGGTCGAGACAATCGAGGCCGGAACGACCAGCAGGGCGACGATAGCGGCCAAAAATCCGGCATTGAGCGCGGCCCACTGGCCCCAGCTCAACGCAATGGGCACTTCCGACAGCAGATAGCCTTGCGGGTCGAGCCGGACGATGTGCGTCGTGGCTTGCAGCAGACACAACCCCAGTCCGATGCCGTTGCCCCACGCCAACCCGCGCAGGGCGACGAATCCGGCTCGATAGAGGAAGATGCGCCGCAGCTGGCCGTTGCGCATGCCGAATGTTTTGAGCAGGCCGATCGTGCGGGTATGGCCGAGTACCAGAATCAGCAGCGCGGTGGCCATGTTGAAGAACGCCACTACCAGCATGATGACCAAGATGACGGCGGCATTGACGTCGTGGGCTTTCAACCAGTCGAAGACATTGGGAT
>CAMWYI010000131.1 GCA_947178455.1 uncultured Alistipes sp.
GTTCGCGTAACGGCAACGCTCGGAGAGGGCGATGCGGCTGTATCCCGTTCGACAATCATTTTCGTGATGATGGAGCTGCAATCTCCCGAAATCGTTTATACACCGTTCGTGTATCGGGCCAATCCGAAAACTGGCGGTTATTTGGGAGCCGAGCCGGAGCATTCGCTCACCAATTTGGTCATGAGTCTACGGGACAACTACTTCTATATGGATTTAAGAAATGACAAAGCGGCGATAAAAATCAATGATGGTAACAGTACAGGCCGAACGGATTGGGGAGCTCGTGTTTGGGAAACCTATTTCAAAGCGAATGGAGGGGATCTCAATGTCGGTTCGCGTCTTCCGTTCTCGTACTACGGCAATACGGAATTGGAAAGTCCTACATTGAGCAGCACGCTGGGTTATCTCGATCCCACGCATGGATTCGATATTTACATCAGTCCGGGCAAGTGGATGCTTGACGGGGAGTATGCCAACGGTATTTTCACTTTCCAAGCAACGTATGCGACCGACGGAACTGTGAAATCCATGCACGATTCCAAAAAGAAAATCGGTCTCGGTGTTTGGTTCGACGAAAACTTCTAAAAACCTAACTGAACATGAAACGAATGAAAAATAACATAGCACGGGCTTTCGGGCTGAGAGGGGTTTTGACCCTTCTCGCCCTGATGCTGACCTTCGCAGCATCGGCCCAACAGAAAGTTACGGGCCGCATCGTCGACGAAAACGACCAACCCGCTATCGGTGCGAGTGTCGTCATTCGCGGCACCACGCAGGGCGTGTCGGCCGATGTCGACGGTTCCTATACCATCACGGCCGACAAAAATGCCGTACTCGAATTCTTCTACTTGGGTTATAAGACCCACGAAGTCAAGGTCGGTTCGCAAACCCGCATCGACGTGAAACTCGAACCCGACGCCAAGCTTATGGATGAGGTCGTCGTCGTGGGTTACGGTACGATGCGCAAAAGCGACCTGACGGGTTCTGTCGCTTCGGTTTCGTCCAAAGACGTCGAGGGATTCAAAACTGGTTCGGTCGTCGAGGCTTTGGGCGGTCAGATTGCCGGTGTGCAGATTACCGCTACCGACGGTACGCCGGGCGCCGGTTTCGACATCAAGGTGCGCGGTGTGGGTTCGGTCAATGGCGACACGACGCCGCTCTACATCGTCGACGGTTTCCAAGTGGACAACATCGACTACCTTGCCAACTCGGACATCGCGTCGATTGAGGTGCTGAAAGATGCTTCGTCGTCGGCTATCTACGGCTCGCGCGCTGCCAACGGTGTGGTGATGGTCACCACCAAAGCAGGCAAAAAGGGTCGTCCCGTCGTGTCGTATAACGGCTCGGCCAGCTATCGCGAAATCTCGAAAAAACTCGACCTGCTTTCGCCCTACGAATTCGTCGGTTTGCAGATGGAGGCTTGGCCCGACAAGTTCACGGGAACCTATTTCAAGACCGGCAACGATGACGAAGGCGTGCCGTACCGCTACCAGTCGCTCGACGATTATCGCGGTGTCGGCGGCGTCGACTGGCAGAGCGAGACTTTCCGGCCCACGTGGTCGCAGGATCACAGCATCTCGGTGTCGGGCGGTTCGGATAAGACGCGGTATTCGTTCGGCTTCTCCGACTTTCTCGAAAACGGTATCTTCCGCAACAGCGCGTTCAACAAAATTACGGGCAAGATGCGGATCAATCATCAGATTTCGAGAGCCGTATCGTTCGAGGCTACGGTCAATTACGCCAATACCGACAAACGGGGTATGGGTACTTCGGGCGACAACGGACGTTTCAACATGTTGGCGCAGATTCTGCGTGCCCGTCCTACGGCCGGTCTGCGCATGACCGACGAGGAGTTGCTCGCCGAGGCCATCGACCCGTTGGAGTTGGAGAGTTCCGAATCGTTGGCGCAGGTCAACCCCATCAAGCAGGCCGAATCGGTGGTCAATACCACCAAAACCGAGATGTGGTCGGGCAACCTTGCCTTGAATGTTGACTTCGGTAAGGGCTGGACGTTCCGTACGGCCGTGACCTACAATACGAGCTACCAGCGTTGGTACCAATTCTACAAGGAGGGCTCGAAAGAGGCCTATCGAAACGGACAAACTCCCTACGGTTCGACCCGCATGACGCGCAACAACCGTTGGACGAACTACAACTACCTCACCTACAAGTACGAGCCCAAGAACGGTCATGCGTTCGATGTGATGCTCGGTCAGGAGACCTCGTATCAAGGCACGGAGTACGTGACGGCCGGTTCGACCGATTTCCCGTTCGACAACCTCGAAAACAACAACCTCGGATTGGGCGCCACGCCTACGACGGCTCAGTCGGGACGTTCCGAGAAGATGCTCGTGTCATTCTTCGCGCGTGGCAATTACAGCTATAAGGATCGTTACCTCTTCACGGCTACGTTGCGTGCCGACGGTTCGACCGTGTTCAGCAAGAATCACAAGTGGGGTTTCTTCCCGTCGTTCTCGGGTGCATGGCGTGTTTCCGAGGAGCAGTTCATGAAGCAGCAGAACGTCGTCTCGAACCTCAAACTGCGCGCCGGTTGGGGCGTCGTCGGCAACGACCGCATCGCCAATTACCTTTCGTTGGAGCTTTATTCGCAGGGCAAGTACGGTTACGGCAACAGCCTCATCACGGTGCTTTCGCCCAAACAGCTGGCCAATGCGGACATCCGCTGGGAGGCTTCGCAGAGCACCAACATCGGTATCGACTTGGGTTTGTGGAAAAACCGCTTGAACATCACGGCCGATTTCTTCCTCAAAGACACCAAAGACCTGTTGATGGCCGCCAACCGCGCCTATGTTTCGGGCTTCGCGTCGCAGTGGGCCAACGTGGGTAAAATCCGCAACAAAGGTATCGAGCTGGCGATCAATTCGACCAACTTCAACACGCGCAGCGGGTTCCGTTGGACGACCGATTTCAACATTTCGTTCATCCGCAACGAGTTGCGCGAACTGGCCGACGGTGCGCAGGAGATGCTGACCCGTGCTTCGTGGCACGGCGATTATACGGGTTACGACTATGTGGCCCGCGTCGGACAGTCGTTGGGTCTGATTTACGGATACGCTTTCGACGGCGTATATCAGGACTCGGATTTCTGCGTCGACACGCAGGGTGTCCGCACGCTCAAAGCGGGCGTGGCCGATATTTCCGAGCACTTGGGCAAGGCCGTAACGCCCGGTATCGTCAAATACAAGGACATCGACGGCGACGGCAAAATTACGACGAACGACCGTACGGTCATCGGCAACGGTACGCCCAAATGGTTCGGCGGTATCACCAATACCTTCTCTTACAAGGGCGTCGATTTGAGTTTCATGTTCCAGTTCAACTATGGCAACGACGTCTACAACGCGACGCGCGTCTTCGCTTCGCAGTCGCAGGACCAGCGTTCCAACCTGATGGCCGAAATCGCCGACCGCTGGTCGCCGACCAATGCCTCGAACAGCGTGCCGCGCTGGGACGGTTACATCAAGAACGAAATCGATTCGCGTTTCATCGAGGACGGCTCGTTCCTGCGCTTGAAGAATCTGACGATAGGCTATACGTTCCCCAAAAAGTGGACGAGCAAGTTCTATGTCTCGAAGCTGCGTCTCTATTTCTCGGCGCAAAACCTCTTCGTCGTGACGGGTTATTCGGGCTATGACCCCGAAGTGAACATGCGGGCAGCGAACCCGATGACTCCTTCGCTCGACTGGGGCGCTTATCCCAAGAGCCGAGTTTATACGTGCGGTATCGACCTGAGTTTCTAAAAAATGTGCACAATCATGAAAAAATATCTGTTATACACGCTTTCCGTTCTTAGTTTGCTGGCCGGTTCGTGCTCCGATTTGCTGGAAGAGACGTCGTACACCGAAATCGGCAAGGAGAACTATGTCAACAACGCCAAAGAGGCCGAAAATGTCTTGCAGGGCGTTTATAAGAATCTCGCCAACGAGTACACCTATTCGTATCACCTGTCGTTGCTCTTCACCATTTCGACCGACATCGCCCAGTGCGAGGGCAGTGCCACTTCGGCGTTCCGCGAGATTCCGACCAATTCGCACAACGCTTCGACCGCAGCGATTTCGCAGACGTGGCAGAAGCTCTATTCGGCCATTTACGAGGCGAACGACCTCATCGAAATGCTCTCTTCGCGCATCGACGGGTGGGGTGCTTCCGACCGTACACTGGGAACGATTTATCTGGGCGAGGCCCGCGCTTTGCGCGCGCTGTTCTACTTCGAGTTGGTGCGGTGGTACGGCAACATCATCTTGACGACCTCCACTTCCGACGCACGGAAACGCGACGTGGAGTACGAGCAGGCTCCTCCGGCCGATGTTTACGCACAAATCGAAGAAGACCTTAAATACGCCGCCGAGGTGCTTCCTTGGGCGGTCGACGACAACGTGCGCCCCTCGAAAGCCTACCGTTTCTCGAAAGGCGCCGCACTGGGTCTGTTGACCAAAGTCTATTGTACGTGGGCGGGTTATCCCGTTCACGACGAATCGAAGTGGGCCGAATCCGCCAAAGTCGCCCGCCGTGTCGGCTAATCGTTCAAACACCGCCTGATTCCCGAC
>CAMWYI010000132.1 GCA_947178455.1 uncultured Alistipes sp.
GTATGTCGCGACATGCCGGAATGGAACGAAGAACGGGTAAAGCCGCGCATTTCTTTTGACGCGAAGCTATTGCCTTTTGGCTTATTTTCTTTATCTTTGCAGACGATGTAAAATCTATCAAAAACCGATATGAAAACCAATTACGAAATTCGCTATGCAGCGCATCCCGAAGATGCCAAACATTACGACACGGCCCGTTTGCGCCGCGACTTTCTGATCGAAAAGGTATTTGCTGCCGACGAGGTGAATATGGTCTACTCGATGTACGACCGCATGGTTGTCGGCGGTGCCATGCCCGTAAGCGAAAAACTGAAGCTGGAAGCCATCGACCCGCTGAAAGCGCCTTATTTCCTGACCCGCCGCGAGCTGGGTATTTTCAACGTAGGCGGTGCCGGTATCGTGAAAGCCGGTGATGCGACGTTCGAGCTCGGCTACAAGGAAGCGCTCTATCTCGGCTCCGGCGACCGCGAAGTGACGTTCGAGAGCAAGGATGCGAAAAATCCTGCCAAATTCTATTTCAACTCGACGACGGCGCACTGCAATTATCCCGACAAGAAAGTGACCAAAAACGAGGCCGTTGTCGCGCACATGGGTTCGCTGGAAGGGTCGAACGACCGAAACATCAACAAGATGCTCGTCAATCAGGTGCTGCCGACCTGCCAGTTGCAAATGGGAATGACCGAACTGCTCACGGGCAGTGTCTGGAACACGATGCCCGCACACGTGCATTCGCGCCGCATGGAGGCTTACTTCTATTTCGAGCTGCCGGCCGAAGACGCCGTTTGCCACCTGATGGGCGAAGTCGAAGAGACCCGCCACATCTGGATGAAAAACGAGCAGGCGGTGCTGTCGCCCGAATGGTCGATTCACAGCGCGGCCGCCACGCACAACTATACGTTCATTTGGGGCATGGGCGGTGAAAACCTCGACTACGGCGATCAGGATTTCTCCAAAATCACGGATTTGAAATAACCCCGTTTTCGATAAGCCGCGAGCATCGCCGAACCGGCTATACCGAGGCGGGAAAACGACGAAAGAAAATTCAACCAAAACAGATAGAAAAATGGTAAACTTTTCATTGGAAGGTAAGGTCGCACTCGTGACGGGTGCATCTTACGGCATCGGTTTCGCATTGGCTACGGCATTCGCCCAGCAGGGTGCGAAAATCGTCTTCAACGACATCAAACAGGAGTTGGTGGACAAAGGTTTGGCCGCTTACAAAGCCGAAGGCATCGAAGCCAAAGGCTACGTGTGCGACGTGACGAATGAGGAGCAGGTAAACGCGATGGTGGCCCAAATCGAAAAAGAGGTGGGTGTCATCGACATCTTGGTCAATAATGCCGGTATCATCAAGCGTATTCCGATGACCGAAATGACGGCGGCCGAGTTCCGTCAGGTCATCGACGTCGATTTGAACGCTCCGTTCATCGTCGCAAAGGCGGTCATTCCGTCGATGATTAAGAAAGGGCACGGCAAAATCATCAACATTTGCTCGATGATGTCCGAGTTGGGCCGCGAAACCGTTTCGGCTTACGCCGCAGCGAAAGGCGGTCTGAAAATGCTGACCCGCAACATCGCGTCGGAGTACGGCGAATACAACATCCAGTGCAACGGCATCGGCCCGGGTTATATCGCTACGCCGCAGACTGCACCGCTGCGCGAAAAACAACCCGACGGTTCGCGTCATCCGTTCGATGCGTTCATCGTCGCCAAAACGCCTGCGGCCCGCTGGGGTACGCCCGAAGATTTGATGGGCCCGGCCGTATTCTTGGCTTCGGACGCCTCGAATTTCGTCAACGGCCACGTGCTCTATGTCGATGGCGGTATTTTGGCCTACATCGGCAAGCAGCCGAAATAATCCTTTATAGGATAGTGCGAATACCGGATTGCCCCTATGCGGACAATCCGGTATTTTTATGGGATAAATCGGCCGATGTACTTGGCCGCATCGAAAGGTTTATTATCTTTACGTCCGAAAACCGCTGCAAACATGTCGATGAATCGCGAAATACTGCGCTTGGCGTTGCCCAATATCGTGTCGAACATCACCGTGCCGTTGATGGGCATCGCTTCCACCGCTATTGCAGGCCATTGGGGCGATGATTCGGCGGCCACTATCGGGGCTTTGGCCATCGGCGTGTCGATTTTCAACTTCATTTATTGGAACTGTTCGTTCGTGCGCATGGGCACCAGCGGTCTGACGGCACAGGCATTCGGCGCCGGCGACCTGCACGAGTGCACCAACATGCTGGTACGCGCCATAGCCGTTGCGATTGCTATGGGGCTCTTGATGTTGTTGTTGCAGTACCCTATCGGCGAAGCAGCATTATGGGCAATGAACGGCGACGAGATGACCCGCTCCTACTACTATGCCCGCATCTGGGCTGTTCCGGCGGGCATTCTGCTCTTCGGGCTGAACGGTTGGTTCACCGGCATGCAGAACGCCGTGATTCCGATGTGCACGGCCGTTACGGTCAATGTCATTCACGTGGCGTGCAGTTTGTGGTTCGCGTTCGAATTCGATCTCGGAATCGTCGGTATCGCCTACGCTTCGGTGTTAGCCCAATGGGTGGGTGTCGCGCTTTCGGTCGGATTGCTGTTTTGGAAATTCCGGCGGGTGCTGACCTCCGTCGTTTGGTCGGAAGTGTTCGATTTGCAGCCGTTGAAACGGTTTTTCGGCATCAACCGCGACATCATCCTGCGAACGTTCTGCATCGTCGCCGTCTATACGTTCTTTACGGGTGCTTCCGCGCGGATGGACGACCCGATGTTATTGGCTGTCAATACCCTGCTGTTGCAATTATTCACCCTGTTCTCCTACATGAACGACGGCTTTGCCTATGCGGCCGAAGCACTCACGGGACGTTTCATCGGAGCATGCGATGCAATTTCGTTGCGAAAGAGCGTGCGAAGCTGTCTGCTTTGGGGATTGGGCGTTTCGGTCGTATTCGTCGGATTCTATCTCGTGTGGTGGCGCGATTTGCTCGGAATTTTCGTAAGCGACACCGCCAACGCAGCCCCACTCATCGAAACGGCAGGCCGTTACATCGTTTGGATTATTCTGATTCCGCTGGCCTGCTCGATGCCGTTCATCATGGACGGCATCATGGTCGGAGCCACCGAGACCCGCATCATGCGCAACTCGATGTTTTTGGCCACCGCCGTCTATTTCGCGCTTTATTACGGCGGGTATTGGCTTATCGGAAACAACGCTTTGTGGCTGGCATTCACGGCCTACATGTTCCTGCGCGGTGCACTGCAATACGCATTTTCCAATCGGCTGCAAAGGATTTACCGAAAAGCCTAATTCAAATGCGACAATATAAAATAGCCCGTCTGAATTTCGGACGGGCTATTTTTCTGCGCGGCGGATTTATTTCGTTACGCGGAACCAGTCGATGTCGACCCAGCCGCCGTCGTTTTTCTTGATTTCGGCCGTCGCGAAGTAGCCGATTTTCGCCCCGATCCACTGCCCTTCGCGAGCGATGAACGGTTTGCCGATTTCCGTGAACTTTTTGCCGTTCAAACTATATGCGAATCGGCAGTGCATTTGCGGCACCTTGTTTTCGTCCAGTTTCCAAGCAATGCGGCAGCGCAGCCACACCGGCCCGCCGGCAAACGGCACCGTCGCATGGACTTGTTCGGGTTTGCCCTTGTGCGCGCCGATGCAATCGGCCTGCACAAGCGACAGCTTACCATTACGGTACTCCACGCCCAGCAATCCGTAATCCTGCCCCATCATGACCAATCCGGCACGGTCGCCCTCGTAAGCCTCACGGAAGTCGATTTTGGTCGTGTACGTGCAATCGGGCGCCGTTACTTTCTGCAACAGCAGATTGGGCGTATCCCACAGATTTTTCCACCCTTCGGGATTGCGCAGACACAGCATGCGCAATTCACCGTCGGTCGGATTCGTGAAGTACCACCCCGTCTGCGGATTGGCATGCCATTGCCACTGCAAACCGACCGTATTGCCGGAAAATTCGTCGTTCTCGACCGGTGTTTTCAGCACGGTTTTCACGTGCGATGCAGGTTTCCGCCACGTTTCGACCGGTTCGCCGATGCCATCGTTGTTGCGGTCTACGCCGATGATGCACCAATCGTCGTCCGTCCACGTCATCGGCTGCAAATGGAGAATGCGGCCATAGGCATAGCGGTCGTCGAAGTGCATGAACCACGAGTTGTTCTCCACATCGTCGACCCAACCGCCCTGATGCGGGCCCGGAACCGACGAATCGCCTTGATGTAGCACCGTGCGGCATTCATAGGGGCCGAACGGCAATTTCGAGCGCAGCACGATTTGCCAACCGGGTTTCACGCCGCCCGCCGGAGCGAAAACGTAGTAATAGCCGTTGCGTTTGTAGAATTTCGGCCCTTCGACCGTCGGATGCGCTTCGTGACCGTCGAAAATCAGCACGTCTTCGCCGATGAGTCGGCTGCCGTCGGGCGTCATTTCGGATACGCTCAACACGCTTTTGAATCCAGCTCGCGAACCGGCCCGGCCATGCACCAAATAAGCGCGGCCGTCCTCATCCCACAGCGGGCAAGTGTCGAT
>CAMWYI010000133.1 GCA_947178455.1 uncultured Alistipes sp.
GCTCTTACTTATTACGCGCGCGATTTCAATCAACCGGGCGAGATGACGGGCCGACGGTTCTTGACCGTCTTCCTCGAGGGCTATCTCTTGCAGCCCGGAGTCGCGCGCGTAATAAGTAAGAGCAGGGTGGTAGATGACGAACATGCGGACGCCGCTTGCTTCGATTTTGCGGGTGACGGTGCTATCCAAATCCGCCAATCGTTGCTTCAAATTTCGGTAGTTGATTTCGTATTTCACAGAATCGGGGTAGGTGCGCCGGATTGCTTCATAGGCATTTTTCGCCATTTGCAGCAATGCTTTCGGAGAGGTCCAGATATGCGGGTCGATACCGTGTGCGTGATGATGCTTCTCGCATTCAGAATGTTTTGCATGCAAGCATGTTCCGGCAATCAACTTGATGTTTTTATTGAGGTCGACTATTTTTTTGCGGTCTTCGATTTTTTCGAGTAGAGCCGCCTCGAAATCGAGTAGCCCGACATTCATAACCAGCCGGGCTTGGTTGAGGCCGATGAATTGTCGTGGCGTCGGTTCGAACGTTTCCGGGCTGGCTCCTGCCGGAACGAGTACTTCAATCGGCAGATTTTCGCCGACGATTTCATGAACAAGTCCTCGTAGCGGCAGAATCGACACATAAATAGTTTCCTGTTGCGCCGATTGCGACGTGCAAGCACCGGTTCCGCATAAAGATATGGCAATCGAGAAGATTGACAATAAATGGATTCCGTATTTTTTCATGATAAAATTCGGCTAATGATTTATATCGGACAAAGATAATAAATACAGTTTAGAATTTATATTCAGAATCATTCATATTGGAGCAATTCGCAGAATGTCTTGCGAATTGTCATGATGTCCAAACTTAAACTCTCAGAGTAAATATTTATTTTGCGACGTAAAAAATTATCTCTACATTTGTAGTGTATCGCTGAGCGGTGGTACTTTTTACATATTATTAGCCTAATCGCCATCGAACTACCACATTAGACAGCAATAGGGCTATAAACTCACTTATGGGCTCGCATGTACTTTGTATTTGCGTGAGACGAATCCTATAAGTGAGTGGGATGTGGTAGTCCCCGATGGCGTAGGCATTAGTCTTACGCTTTTTTTGTGCGTATGGCTACGTATAGAGTACGGCACTATTGCACAACTTAATATTAATAAATTATGGCTTACAAAATTTCAACTTCTTGCATTGCCTGCGGTTCTTGCATCTGCGAATGCCCTGTTGAGGCTATCTCGGCGGGGGATATTTACGTCATCAATCCCGAAAAGTGTATCGACTGCGGGGCCTGTGTGGCTGGATGCCCCACAGATGCTATCGAAACACAGAACCAAATGGAGACCTCCAATTCAAAATTGGGCGGATTAGAGCTTAATGAAAGTTCTTGCAGTAAGGAGAAAACCCAACATTCATCTATATCCAAGTTCCTAAAAGTGTTAGCTTATATTGACTTATTCGGTGGATTGCTACTTTCTTTATTGCTACTTTCTTTATGGGTGGGTGGTATTTATGACGGAGATTTTTATGCAGGCTTATTCTTCGCATGTATTATATCGTCATTATTTTCATTTGGTTTGCTACTTGGTTTTGCGAAAATCGTAGAAGCCGCAGACAAATACTTAAAGCAATAGAACTATATGTGGTTATTAGCGATTATTGTTACATTTGGGTAATATCAAGGATGAAATGTTTAAGAAATAGTAGAAAGAGCTGTCAGTTCGACGGCTCTTTCTTTTTGAATCAATATATATATTATGTTAAATAATGTGCCAGATAAATGTTTTCACTATGTTATTATAGTCCTATTGGGAATAAATTTGTTGAAAAATGCCGAAAAACAATAGCCGAGATGTCTGCTATCATTTTCTCCGAAGTTTGCAGTTCGTTTTCGGAGTTTTTCACAAATACGGCGATTGCATAATGTCGTCCGTCGGGCAATTCCACAAAGCCTACATCGTTGATTTCTTGCGGATGCCCGATTTCGGAGTCGAATCCCGTTCCCGTTTTGTGGGCAAGTCGGGCTTTCGTGTCGGATAGCGGCGCGGCCAAGCGATTTTTTCCGGTTTCGCAGCCCCACAAAAGCGATCTGATATATCCGTGATACGGATTATCGAAGCGGTCGCTCGTAAAAAGAGTATAGATTAGTTTGGCAGCATCTTGGGGCGTGCTCCAATTTTCACTGGCGCATTGCGGATTCGCGTGCATCGCTCGTTCATCGTGGCGAATCGCGAAATGTTCGATTCCGAGTGATTGAATATAGGCATTCGTCGCTTCTATTCCGAGTAGTCGGTTGAACAACAGGTCGCAGGCGTTGTTGTCGCTTTGTTGCAGTGAAAATTTCAGAAGTTCGGCTATGGTAATCGCGAACTCGCCCGATGGATGCTCATCTCGTAAAGGGCTGAATGTATCCGGTTGCAAGTCGTACGCTTGAATCGCAAGTTTAGTTTCAAGCGATATTTCGTTGTTATTCAAATAATCAGCGATAGCTATTGCTTGATGCAGTTTCGCTACACTATGCAGTGGATACGGCGATTCTGCGTTTACACAAATCGTGTCTCCGCAATCGGTGATTACGGCTACACCGATTTCTGCGCTGCATGTCGAAATAAAATTTTCGAGTTCGGTTTGCAGCTCCGAAGACGAATTCGTCGTCAGCAACATGCCGAGACAGAAAAGTTCGAGCACCACAGGCATTATTGTTCGTTGGGCGTGAAACTTTCAAATGTACCGTCGGCATAGAACAATACGACACGTGAAGGGCGTTTGTTCCCGGACGCGGTTCTCGGCATATTTATAGGCAATCCCGTATTCGTAGGCTCAGTTTCCCGTTGAGCGTGCGGTTGTGCACTTGTCGTTGCTTGGGCTTGGTGTTCGGTCGGCGCAAAAAGCGATTGTTCGGCCGACGGGTCATCGACGGCCTCTACATTCGACGGATTTTCAGTCGACGTTTCATTTCCACCCCGAAACATATCTCCTCGATCGAGCATCAGCCAGTCCGGACTGACCTGCGGGAATTTGTCGAGAATTTTTTGGAGCAGGTCTACTCCCGGTTTATTTCGTTCCGCAAGAATGTGGGAGATGATAGCCGGATTGACTTCGAGGATTCGGGCGAATTGTCCGGGTTTCAACTGAAGCCGATTCATCAAAAGTTGCAATTTTTCCTTCATTTCCGGATTTTTTACAAATATAATCACTTTTTTATTGTAAAGCAACTAATTGTTTATATTTGTAAAATGTTAATAACTCGCGATGAAATTTACAATTATAAAATTCTACCCTATTGTTAAAATCCGCTCACAACCTTACATGCTTTATTTATTCAGATATCACGTTTATTTTATTGATTATTCATTCATTGTGATTTATTTATTGCGAACCTACCCTATTGTCGGTTTCGCAGGGTTTTATAACTTGATTTTGTTGCTGTAGTTCGTTAGGTGAAATTCGTAAACAACTGGTATATAGAAGTATTAATTGCGATATTTAATACTTGAACAACGGTGTATGACCGATAAAAATACGTTTCTCTTTGGATGTATATTTGTAAAAGCGAACAATGTGAATGCGTTATCTTTTGTTTTATATATGTAAAATAACCTTCTCGATTTTGAATGTGCAATGTTTACAAAAGTAAACAACGGGTGTTTTGTGGACAATTTTTTGAAGAAAATCAGATAATCTCGACAATGGATAATCTCGAATTTGTCAATTTATTCGCGAAAAGAACATTATGTTAATTATTGTATGGAAAATGCCAGTATTTTACCGGCATTTAATTGTTTATTAGTGGATTGTATATATGTAAAACTCTCCTATTTTGCGATGCGATTTGCGATTTCTTGGAACTCTTCTGGCGTTAAATGGAGCTTTTCGCGATGAAAATCGACATCTTTTTCGCTCTGAATGGGGATTAAATGGATGTGTGCATGGGGAATTTCCATTCCTAAAACCACCATTGCCACTCTGGAACACGTTATTTCCCGTTTGATTCGGGCTGCTACCCTTTTTGCGAACAATATCATCCCTGCCAATGTATCGTCATTGAGGTCGAAAATGTAATCGACTTCCTTTTTCGGAACGACCAGCGTATGTCCTTTCGTCAGCGGATTGATGTCCAAGAATGCGTAGTAGTTTTCGTCTTCGGCGATTTTGTACGAAGGAATTTCGCCGGCAATGATTCGAGAAAAAATAGTTGCCATTTTATCGTTTGTTTTAGGGTTTGTTTTCTTTCGAGGTGTTTTGGGCGGTAAAACTATCTTCCTGCTATTTTAAGAGCCGAAATATCCCGTAACGGTGCTTTTAGCGTCGACGAGCCGATTATGTGTCGTTTGTGCCACCCTGTGCCGTTTGTGGGAATGTTCGGCCGTCAAAGCGAAAGCTTTACTCATAATTGCCGCCGTATTGCTTAAAAAGAAAGGCGAAATGCCTGTCAAGGTTGACTGCCCAAAATGGCTAAAACAGGCGAAAATCGTTCGATTTTACGCTGTTTCATGTCGGATTCAGTATTCGTCGAATGTCCGGGGCTTCAGTATCTCGG
>CAMWYI010000134.1 GCA_947178455.1 uncultured Alistipes sp.
GGAGATGCTGGGCCACGAGAGCATCATGACGACAGAAATCTACACGCACTTGGACAACGAACATCTGCGGCAGACGGTCGAAACACATTTTCATTAGCGCTACGGGCGGTCGGTTGGTTTCGGGACGTTGGGATGCGCTCTGACCGTTTTATTAATGTGCGGCTTTGCCGCACTATAGCTTCCGCACTGTTGAACTTGCGGAGAGAGCGGAGAGGGAAGCGAGTGCGCCCGGAACGAACGTGCGAAAAGCGTAGTCTTTCGTGTTCGTTCAGCAGTCGCTGACCGAAACGCCCGCAAGTGAAACCGTGCGGATGGTTTTGGGTACCTTTTGACACCAAAAGGTACGATTGAGAAAAGGTCGGTAGCGAGACGAAGACTGCGAACGGCACGACACGTAAGTGGCGGGCCTCCGCCAGCGGAGACCAAAGCGTCGCCGATAATTTTGAATTGCGAATTTTGGCAGGGCTTTATTTCCATATTCCTTTTTGCAAACGGATTTGCGCCTACTGCGATTTCTATAAGGAGGTCGGCACGGGGCGCATGGACGAGCTCGTTGGGGCGATGCACCGCGAGCTTGTCGACCGTCGCGATTACCTCGGCGGCGAACCCGTCCGCACGCGTTATTTCGGGGGCGGTACGCCGTCGCTGTGCCCGCCCGCGACGATTCGCGGACTGCTCGACCGTGCGGCGCAGCTGTTCGACTGCTCGGCGGTCGAGGAGACCACGCTCGAAGCCAATCCCGACGACCTTGACGGGCCCTATCTCGATGCCTTGCGCGCGGCGGGCGTCGACCGCCTCTCTATCGGCGTGCAGTCGTTCGACGACGACTGCCTGCGGCTGATGAACCGCCGCCATACCGCCGCGCAGGCCGACGAAGCTATCCGTATGGCGCGCGAAGCCGGTTTCGAAAATATCACCGTAGACCTTATCTTCGGCGTGCCGGGGTTCGGGGGCGATGCGCTGCGGCGCACACTCGACCGTGTGCTTGCGGCCGATGTGCAGCATGTTTCGGCATACCATTTGACGGTGGAGCCCGACACGGCGTTCGGACGCCGCGCGGCGCGCGGCACGTTCGCCCCCGTCGACGAGACGACGAGCGAGCGCGAATTTCGGCTCGTGCACGACACGCTGTGCGCGGCCGGTTTCGAGCATTACGAGGTGTCGAATTACGCCCGTGCGGGGTTCCGCGCCCGACATAACGCCGCCTACTGGCATGGGGCGAAGTACTTGGGCATCGGTCCGGCGGCGCACTCCTACGACGGGCACGAACGTCACTGGAACGTCGCGTCGGTGGCCCGCTATGTGGAGGGCGCGCAGCCCGAAAACGAACTGCTGACCGATGTCGACCGGTTCAACGAGTTCGTGATGACGCGTCTGCGCACGACGGAGGGCATCGACCTTGCGGAAGCGGCGCGGCTCTTCGGGCCGGAGCGGACGGAACAGCTGCGGCGGGATGCCGAACCGTCGCTGCGAGCCGGCGTGCTGCGGGCGACGGCAGGACGGCTGCACATACCGCCGGAGTGCTTCTTGGTGTCGGATGCAGTAATAACAAATCTGTTCGTGTAATGTTAAGTTATTATTAAATTTTTTTAAGAATAATTCGATCGGGTTTGTTTTATCTGAATAGAAATGTTACCTTTGCCCGCGAAAAATCGTTTTGCATAATAAATTACAAAATTACCGATACGAAATTATGAGTAATGCGAAATTAACCCCCGACGTACTGTTCGAGGTCAGTTGGGAAGTTTGCAACAAGGTCGGAGGCATCCATACCGTCATCGCGACCAAAGCAGCGACTGCTACCCGCAAATTCGGCGACCGCTACCTGCTCATCGGCCCCGATTTGCAGCACGAAGGCGTCAATCCCGAATTCGACGAAGACCCTAACCTGCTGAAAAACTGGCGGCAGGCCCTTTACGAACAAGGCATTCGCGTCCGCATCGGACGCTGGCGCACCGAGAGCACGCCCATCGCCATTCTGGTCGATTTCACCTCGCTTTTCTCGCAGAAAGACGAAATTCTGAAAGACCTGTGGGAGGATTACCACGTCGATTCGATTTCGGGACAGTGGGATTACGTCGAGCCCGTGCTGTTCGGTTATGCCGCCGGCATGGTCATCGGGTCGTATGTCGAGCATTTCTGCACCGCCACCGAAAAGGTCGCCGCCCACTTCCACGAGTGGATGACCGCTGCGGGCGGTTTGTACCTGCGTAAGGCTTCGCCCTACGTGGCGACGCTCTTCACGACCCATGCGACGGTCATGGGCCGCTGCATCGCGGGCAACCGGCTGCCGCTCTACAACGACCTCACGAAATTCAACGCCGACGAACTGGCCCGTCAGTTCAACGTCACGGCCAAGCACTCTATCGAAAAAGTCGCGGCGGCCTATCACGACGGTTTTCTGACCGTGAGCGACATTACAGCGAATGAATGCAAATATCTGTTGAATCGCGAGCCCGACAGCGTAACGCCCAACGGCTTCGAGAACGGTTTTGTGTGGACGGGCGAGGAGTACGACGCCAAGCGTCGGGAGGCTCGCCGTGCGATGACCGAAGTGGCCGAAGCCTGCTTGGGCCGCAAGTTCACGACCGACCCGCTCATCATCGGCACGAGCGGCCGCTACGAGTTCCGCAACAAGGGGCTGGACGTCTTCCTCGAATCGCTGAAACAGCTGGCCGCGTCGAACGAATTGCAGCGCGAAGTGCTGGCCTATGTCACTGTGCCCGCAGGCAATCGCGGCCCGCGCATCGACTTGCAGAATCATCTGGCCGATGCGTCGAACCCTATCGACGAGAGCCAGTACAAGTTCTCGACCCACTATCTGGAAAATCCGACGTGGGATCCGATCGTCCACTCGCTCGAAGGCAGCGTGCTGACGACCGCCGAGTCGAAGGTGCACGTCATCTTCGTGCCGACCTACCTGAACAAGGCCGACGGCATCTTCAACAAAGACTATTATGAGCTCTTGGTCGGGATGGATATTACGGTATTCCCGTCGTACTACGAGCCTTGGGGTTATACGCCGCTCGAATCCATTGCGTTCTCGGTGCCGACGGTCACCACGTCGCTTTCGGGCTTCGGGCTGTGGACCGAGAAACTGCGCGAACACACGGGCGTGGAGGTCATCCGCCGCGACGACTACAACGACAAGGAGGTCATCGGCTCGATTGCCGAAGCGCTGCTCGGATTCAGCCGTTTGGACGATGAACACGTGGCCGCCGTCCGCCGGTCGGCTTACGAAATCTCGAAGCAGCTGCTGTGGGAGCATCTCTATGCCGCTTACGAAAACGCTTACTCGGAGGCAATCGAAAGCTCGATTCTGCGAACCAACCGTGCCGTGCTGGACGACGGCGGCACGAGCAACGAGCAAATCAATTTCGTGCGCCAACAGTTGTTCGTCGAACGTCCCAACTGGACGCGCATGATGATCGACAAGACGCTGCCGCTGCGTCTGCACGCGCTCGAAGAGCTGTCGCGCAACCTGTGGTGGTGTTGGAACGCCGAAGCCCGCGACTTGTTCGAGAACATCGACCCCGAATTGTGGACGGTCTGCGAACGCAATCCGATAGCGTTCCTCGACAAGTTGAGCGTCGAACGGCTCAAAGAACTGGAACAGGACGCCGCGTTCCTCGCCCAGCTGGATGCCGTCTACACGCAGTTCAGCAACTACATGAACGAAAAGCCCGACCCGCAGTCGACGACCATTTCCTATTTCTCGATGGAGTACGGTCTGCACTCGTCGCTGAAAATCTATTCGGGCGGCTTGGGCATCTTGGCGGGCGACTACCTCAAAGAGGCTTCGGACAAGAACCTGCCGATGACGGCCGTCGGCCTGCTGTACCGTTACGGCTACTTCACCCAGCGTCTTTCGGCGCAGGGAGCGCAGGAGGCGACCTACGAGGCACAGAATTTTTATAAATTGCCAATTTCTCCGGTGCGCGACGAGGCGGGCAACTGGGTGACCGTGACTATCGCTTTCCCGGGCCGCACGCTTTGGGCCCGCATCTGGCGCTGTCAGGTGGGCCGCACGGATTTGTACCTGCTCGACACCGATTTCGAGGACAACCTCGAAGAGGATCGTCAGATTACCCACTACCTCTACGGCGGTGACTGGGAGAACCGCTTGAAACAGGAGATTCTGCTGGGCATCGGCGGTATCCGCGCCCTGCGCAAAATGGGCATCAAGAACGATGTGTTCCACTGCAACGAGGGCCACGCCGCATTCATCGGCATCGAACGCATCCGCGATTTGGTGAACCACAAGAAACTGACCTTCTCCGAAGCGTTGGAGGTCATCCGTTCGTCGTCGCTCTTCACGACCCACACGCCCGTGCCGGCCGGTCACGACGCGTTCCCCGAGTCGATGATTCGCCAGTATATGTCGCACTATCCCGACGTATTGGGCATCACATGGGAGCAGTACATCAATTTAGGAAAAACCAATCCCAACGACCCCAACGAGAAATTCTCGATGTCGGTGCTGGCCTGCAACCTCTCGCAGGAGGTCAACGGCGTATCGT
>CAMWYI010000135.1 GCA_947178455.1 uncultured Alistipes sp.
GTCTTCGGGCACCTGCTGACCCAAATCAAGGTTTCGGCATACGCTGCCGACGACTCCGCCAATACCCATTGCGGACAGATTACAGGCATCAAGATGAAAGGCGAAGCCAACAAGGAGTGCCGAATCGTTTTGCCCGGCACCGCTGCTGGCGCAGTTACTTACCCGCTTCAGTCTGGCAAGACCGCTGGCGATTTGTCGCTTATTTTCAAGAAAGCTTCCGACGACACTTCGATTTCGACACCGTTGACCTTGTATTACGACGGCGAGGCCGGTGTAACCGACTACAAACAGGAGTGCGGTTACGCGATGTTCGCGCCTATCGCAGCTGTCGACGGCGAGGCGACCGTAACGATGTTGGTTTCGACGACCGGCGGCCCCGACGGACATGCCGTCACGGATTGCCCGGTAACCGTCACCGTGACGAGTGCCGACGGTTTCAAGGCCGGCACGGCTTACGGCATCACCTTGAAGTTCTCCGCCCAAAAAATCGAGATTTCCGGTACGATTACCGAGTGGGAGGATTACGATTGGGCGTCCGACGGCGGTAGCTTCAACGGCGAAATCACGCTTTGATTCAGCGAAAACGAGGATTTATGAAAAAATTACTGTTAATAGCAGCGACTGCCTTGTGTTTTGCGGGGTGCAGCGATCGCGGCGAGGGGATTGACGGCCCGAAAGACGGGGTGGCTATCGCTTTTTCGTTGGATTGCGGGGCCTTGTCCGCTTCGGTCGGCGCGGCCCAAGCTGGCGTCCAAACAGGCGCGGCCCAAGCAGGCCAACCCGCCCAAACCGGTCAGCTGGCCCAGATGACAGCCCAACCGGCGCCTCAAGCTGCCCAAATCGCGCCCGCCACTCGCGCTGCCGTGCCTATCGCTAACGGCACTACCGTGCGGATTGTGGCTTTGCACGCGGGCGACGCGCTCGGCAGCACTCCCGCTGCTTCGGCGACGTATTACGTCACCGGCGAGGAGACTGCCGATGGCCACAAACGGGCTACGCTCGCGCCGTGCACCGTCACCAACGATGCGACCGGTGCTGTCACCGCTTACTCGGACGATCCGACGAAAGCCATGCGTTTGAAGGCCGGCGAGTACGATTTCTACGCTTTCTCGCCTGCTTTGCCGCTCAAGTCCGACGGCAAGTCTGTGGACGTTTACCACGCTATGGACTTCGCCGCTTCTGCGACCGTAGGCGTTACCGTCAAATCCGACGGTTCGACTGCGTATCCCGACCCGCTCGACGCGACTGCTCCCGACAAAACCGCTACCGGCGGCGCTGTCGAGTTGAAGACGCTTGCCCGCCGGTGCGCGCTCGTGAGCTTTTCGGTCGAGCCCAAGACGGCTACGGCATTCAACAAATTGACTATCAGCTCTGTGCAGTTGTCCAAGATGACCGACCAGCCTGCGGCGAACACCGCAGTCGACGCGGCCATCGTGCCGGGCGGCAATGCGTATACGTTTACGTTTCCGTCTTCGGCGTTCAAGCCGGGCGCTGCCGACAATTTGTGGAGTTTCGAGTCGCCGGTTTTGCCTAAAATCGAAGACACCTACGGCCTTTCTATCACGGTGTTGTACAACGACAACCCTACGCCCGTCACTTTGGCGACGGCGGCAGACCAGATACCGGCTATGGCCTATCGGGCGGGTATCCGTTACTCGTACACATTGCGGTTGAAGGGGGCGAATTTGCAGTTGATACTCGCGGTATCGGATTGGAACGAAGCCGGTGCATGGGAGGATCCCGACGGCATCGGAGCTTATCCGGGCATCGAGATTTTGGTCGGCGAGTGGGCTAATTGCTTCGAGAACGACAATTCGGGCATCGGAGCGGTGTTGAACCCCGAATTCACCACGTCGAGCAACTGGACCGAGAGTCCGAATCCGAACGACAACATCGGGGAGGATTAGCTCGAAAGCGATGCGGGCGTTTTCCGCACGAAAGCGGAAGCACCGAGACGACACGTCTTATTGAGCGTGTCGGGGTGTATTGGCTGACGACGTCCGTTCGCATGAAACGCAAAAAACTCAATATCAAAGATTAATTATACTATGGAACTCAAAAAAATCATGGGAAAAGCCGTCCTGCTTTGCGCGGTCGCTTTGGCAGTCGTCGCATGCGGTCAGGAAGAGTTCGACGAGGTCGTTTGCCCCGAGACGGGCAAGGCCACGTTGCGTTTTTCGGCCGTCGAGTTCACCGGTGAATCCCTTTTGACGACCCGCGCCGCCGCGCTCAAGACCGGCGAGAGCACCATCAAAGGTGTATGGGTCGCGCAGTTCGCATCCGGCAAGATTATCAAGGGGCCGAATTATTATTCGACCATCGGTGCCGGCAACAGCGTCGAGGCGGAGCTCGACACGGAGACATCGAACGTTTGGGCTGTGGCCAACGTTCCGTCGGACTTGTTCTCCTCGTTCGACCAGAAGAACGGCACGGAGGCTGATTTCAAGGCCAAGACGCTCGCTTACACCGCCGAAATCAAGTGCGACGGCACGTCGAATTTCTTGCCGATGGTGGGTATGAAAGCCATTACGGCCAGCGACACGCAGATTACCGTGCCGATGACCCGTGCCGTGGCGCGCATCGACTTCACCGTAACGCACGACGCTACGGTCACGAACCTCAAATTGACCGAGTGTTATTTGACCTACGTGCCCAACAACAGCATTCTCGAAGCCAAGACGGCGGGTGCTGCGCGCGTTTACCCGACGGCTGCCGCTGCGCAGTTCTTCGGCAGCACTGCGGCCAACGACAAGGACAAGTTCGTTTACGGCAAACGGACTATCAGCGTCTCCGCCAAAGGTCAGTCGGCTACCGCTACTTGGTACGTTCCCGAGAACCTCGCCGGTCGGAATACGGCGATTACGGCGGCCAAGTTCAAGGGCGACAAGACTGCTCCCGACAAATTCGCTACGCGCATCATCGTCAAGGGTACTTGCACCTACAAAGGCACGCCCGACACGGAGGTGAGCTTCACGATTTACCCCGGACAGAACGCCACGACCGACTTCAACATCCAGCGTAACTACGTTTACACCGTTTCGTCGACCATCAAGGGCCTGAATGTTACCGACAACCGTGTCACCGTGCACGATTTCGTCGACTTGTCGGCCGACGGCACCGCCAACTGCTACATGATTCACGAGGCGGGCAAGTACAAGTTCAAGTGCAATGTCGCCGGTAACGGTAAAATCTACCGCACCAATGTGTTGACGGGCGGTACGTTGATTGCTACCGACTTCTCGTCGGCTGCTATTTCGGGTAACACGGCCGAGATTCTGTGGCAGGGTAGCGGCAACTCCTATGCTACCGGCAACGCCACCACTTCGGTCATCAAGAACGTGGCTATCGACGGCGATTACATCACCTTCGAGACGGCCGCTACGTTCGCCGAGGGTAATGCGTTGGTTGCTCTGAAGAACAATGGCACCGTCGTATGGAGCTGGCACATTTGGGCTACGAACTACAAGCCGGAGGACAACAACTCCAACGTCGACACCTATACGTTGAACGGGACTTACGCCACCAAGACGACCGAGTTCGTCATGCGTTGCAACCTCGGCGCCACAGGTCAGACCGCTACGGGCATGGCTGCCGAGACGACCGCGCCCCAGTGCTATGGCCTGAAGTATCAGTGGGGACGCAAGGATCCGTTCTGGCATGGGGCTTCGGGTTGGGCGAATGGCGCCACGGCGAACATCTCGGCGAAAGGCAACTCCAACATGGTATCGACCGCAATCAAGAATCCGACGCAGTTCTATATCAACTACGATACGAGCAACTACGACTGGATTGGTGCTAATGCACAGAAGAACAACTACCTGTGGGGCAACGGCGATATGACGGCTACGAACATCTCCATCGTTCACGGTGCGTCTGGTACTACCACGCGTGTCGTCAACAAGCAGCGTGGCTTCAAGTCGGCGTTCGACCCGTGTCCGGTAGGGTGGCGTGTTCCGCCGCAGGCATTGTGGACGAATTGCGGTATCACGTCGGTAGCCAACAACTACGTGGCTGCATCGGGTTCGGTTCCGGCTTACCTGAAGCTGTTGTCGAACGTCGGTCGCAACCCCGTTAAATACCCGGCTGCGGGCTACCTGCTCCGAGAGTCGGGAGCTGTCTCGTATGTCGCGGCGAGTGGCTACTACTAGAGTAGCTCGCCGTACTCGACAGAGGTCCTCGCGGGGCACTTGAGCTTCCGCTCCGGCGGAGTGTACCCGGTCGGCAACGACAGCCGGGCGTACGGCTTCTCGGTGCGCTGTGTCCGAGAATAAAGGGAGTTCAGCGACCCGCTCGTGGGGGCCATTGTGCCCCCACGAAGGGAATCGCTGAAACGACCGCATCCGATGTTTTTTCCGGCGGGCATTGAAAGCCCGCCGGAGGGAACACCGGCGTTAGCCGGTCGAAAAATTTTTTCAAACCGAGGTTTTATTAATTTGTTGTGCAGCTCTGTATGTAGTAATATATAATTA
>CAMWYI010000136.1 GCA_947178455.1 uncultured Alistipes sp.
GATTTACAGTCTGCCCCATTTGGCCACTCTGGTAACTTCCCTTAAAAATTTTCGCCTGCCTCGCTCCTGCTCCGACAATCGTTCACAACGACCGCCTTTTCTTCTTCGCACCCCGTCGCTCCGGCTTCACGAGCCGATGGAGGGATTCGAACCCACGACCAGCTGATTACAAATCAGCTGCTCTGGCCAACTGAGCTACATCGGCAGAACTGACCTTTGGCTTGCAAAAGTAGCTATAAAAAATTTACCGGCCAAATAAAACCGCATAAATTTTTCATCTTCCAATCTCCTCTCAAAGAACGAAATCCCCGACTCACGCACAAGAAATCGGGGACAAAATTAGAAAAAGTTTTCGATACCGCAACGATTCGGACGAAAAAAATCGGATTTATTTCTCCGTATCGTTTTTCGCCCGTTCCGCATCCAGCTGGGCCCGCGACTTCGAGCGGGTCACGAGCCACACGCCCACGAACACGCACATCGCGGCAAATCCTTTCGTCGGGCCGAACGTATCCAGCCCGATAGCGACGGTGAACAGCACCGCGACAATCGGTTGCACGTAGTTGTACATCGACACCAGCGTCGGCCGCAGATACCGCTGAGCGATAGGCACCGACAAGTAGGCAAGAAATGTCGAAAAGACCACGACGAAGCCGATACCGGCCCACGTGCCGCCCGACAGCGCGGCGTAATCCACCCCGACCAGCGGCTCCCAGTAGACGACGAGCGACACCAGCGCGGCGAACAGGAACATCCACCGCATCGTCGTCACGGGCGAATACTTCACGATGACGTCGCGGAACGCCGTGAGATAGACCGCATAGCTCATCGCGCTGACGATGCACAGCACATCGCCCTCCAAACTCGACGCCCTGCCGCCCCCGTGCTGGCTTTGCAGTACCAGCAGCACGGCTCCGGCCGCACCCAAGAAGACACCGCCCGCTTTCAGCCACGTAATAGGTTCGCGCAGAAAGACCATCGCCAGCACCATCGTGAGCACCGGCACGACCGTCGCGATAATCGACGAGTCGATGGGCGAAGTCATCGACAACCCCCACAAAAAGAGCATCTGATTGAGCTGGATGCCGAACACCGACGCAAAAAACAGCCGCACGATGTCGCGCCGCTCGACCCGCTCGCGAGGCATCAGCAGCGAACACAGCCCGAACAGCAACGCCGCACCGACCATGCGGTAGACGCTCAACGCAAAGGGATCCACCCCGTCGGGGTGCTCCGCCGAATACAGCACACCCTTGCAAATCGGGGCATTCAGCCCCCAGATGATATTGGCCGCCCACAGCGCGGCATGGCCTTTCAGTTTTCCGACATCCATTTTCATTCCATCGCCTTTCGCCACGCATCCGGCACGCGGACGCCCTCCTGCGCCGCGAAATCGAACGCCACCATCACCGAACGGCTCTCGCTGCACACGCGGTCGCCGACCAGCAGCTGCTGGTAGAGTGTCATGCTTTTGTTGCCCACCCGTTCGCAGACGGTCGTCACATGCACATCGTCGTACATCCGTATCTGCTCCATGTACGAAGTCGCGGTCGACACCGTAACGATGCGCAACGCCCCGCCCGACAGCACGTCGCCTCCCAGCAGCGTGCGGAAATACTCCGTCTTACCCACATCGAAATACATCTGTTGCGCAACGTTGTTCACGTGCACGAACGGATCGATGTCCGTGAAACGCTGTTGTATCGGGGTATCTATCGTGCGAGCCATATCCTAATCACGTATCACTTTTACTTCGCCGCCCTCGCCGAACGCCACGATAGCCGACGCCTTGCGCGTGGGCCGCCCCTCGAAACGGGGATTGACCACGAAATCCGCGCCGTCGACTATTTCCTGCGCCACCTCCTGCAACCGTGCGGGGGTCGCTTCGCCGGTGAGATTGGCCGACGTCGACACAATCGGCCGCCCCAGCCCACGCAACACCTGCTGACAAAACTTGTGGTCGGGCACCCGCACGCCAAGCGTTCCCTCGTCGGGAATCAGATTTTCGGCCACCCCCACCGCACCGGGCAGAATCAGCGTCAGCGGCGACGACGCCATTTCCATGACCTCGAACGCAATCGCAGGCGCCCGGTTCACGTAGCGCACGACCATATCCGACGACGCACACAGCACGAGCATCGACTTTTTGTTCGCGCTGCGTTTGAGGTCGTAGATGCGTTGCACGGCTGCGGCATTGGTCGCGTCGCAGCCGAGTCCCCACACCGTATCGGTCGGATAGAGTATCACGCCGCCCTCGCGCAGGATGCGTACGGCTTCGGCCGCCTCGCGTTCGAGGGCGGCATCGACCGGTGGCATCGGCTTCTTTCCGGCCGGTGCGGCGGTCGGCGCGGTTCCGCGCGAAGCAGTCGATTCCGACCCGCGCGGAGCGGCCGTGCGACGACGCGGCGAGCTGTTTTTCGTTTTTTTCACGGGCTTTTACTAAAAATTCGGCGCGACAAAATTAGGAAAAGATTTAGGAATTTTAGCCGGAAAGCCCGCCCTTTATCACCGGCCGACGATAAAAAACAAAAAACGGCGGAATAATTCCGTCGTCCATCCTTGCGAATGCCGCAAAAAACGCCGGTACCGAAACCTCCTATATTATATAGGAATGCTTCGGCACCGGACTTTCCACGAAGCGAGCCGGACGCTCCGGCTGGGGAACGCTCCCCTATTTCTTCGTGTACTGGTTGATACCCGTCGGATTGTTACTGTGCGAACCCAAACGGCTCGAAGAACCCGTCGAGCAGCTGCTGCTCGTGCGCGAGGTTTTCGCAACGGTGCTCTTGTTGGAGACTTTCGACTGCGAGCGACCGGTCGTTTTGTTGTTGGACTCTTTCATGGCATCAAAAAGTGTTAAGTGGAACATTTCCGCCGTCCGGCACCGTGCCACGTGTGTCCGAACGAACGATTAGCGCACCTCCTGCTACGAGGAACATGCTACTCCGAAACCTGCAAAACGCATACCACAAAAAGACGCACCGACCGTTTTTTTCGCAAACTGCGACCCGCCAATCGCACACTTCGCGCAGCAAAAAATCGCCATTTTCGTAGCGATATTGCGAATAATGTCATACCTTCGTTGCAGTTACAGACAAAATTTTTGAAAACCATGAAAAATATCATCACTTTCGCAGCGTGCCTGTTCGCCGTATCGACCGTGTGCGCACAGACGCAGGTCATTGCCCATCGCGGCTTCCACGCCAAGCAGGGCTCTGCCAACAACACCCTCTCAAGCCTCCGCAACGCACAGGATTTGGGCGTTTTCGGTTCGGAGTGCGATGTCAACGAGACCCAAGACGGCGTGCTGGTCGTCATTCACGGCCCCATGCACGGCTCGTACAACATCCAGCATACCGATTTCGCCACGCTGCGCGCGCAGGCGCTCGGCAACGGCGAGTCGCTGCCCACGTTCGAGGAGTATCTGACGCAGGCCGAAAAGAACACCGCGACCAAACTCATCATCGAGGTCAAAGACCACGACACGCCCGAACACGAAACCCGCGTGGTGAAGAAAGTGCTGGCCGCCGTCAAGAAGCACAAGCTGCAAAAGCATGTCGAGTATATCGCTTTCCGCCAGTTCGTCTGCGACCGGCTCGTGGAACTCGGCCCCAAAGGCATCAAGGTGGCCTATCTCAACGGCACCCTCTCGCCCGCCTACTGCAAGGGGCTGGGCTACACCGGCATCGACTACCACATCGGCGTGATGAAGAATCATCCCAACTGGATCAAACAAGCGCACGACAACGGCCTGACGGTGAACATCTGGACGGTAAACGACACCGAGAACCTCCAATGGTGCATCGACAACGGCGCCGACTACATCACCACCGACAACCCGTTGGAAGCCAACCGTCTGCTGGGCAAATAACCCGCCCGCAGCCGTCAATAATAAAACCCCGACTTCGGTCGGGGTTTTCTTTTGGCATTCAGCGCGGTTTCCGCCCGAAACATAGTGCTTGCGACCTGAATTTTCGGGCACGGACGACTATATTTCATAGCTTCCGTGCTTTTTGAGCGATGCCTCACCGTGAGTGTTTGTTCGGGGCGAAATTATTTTCTAAATTTGTAGCGTCTCGGCTTTTTGTCCGAGACAGACATATCGAAAGTGTTTTCGCACTGTCCTTAACAGAAAATGTGGAAGTTTTCAGAATTGAAGGACAAACGAACAGCACTCATTTCTTGTATAGACTATGGGCAAGGTGCTTTTACGCACACGCGATACCCCATATCTATCCAAGTGTGGGGCATCGCGTCGTTTATTTCAATTCGGGTCATTCCACAACCTTCTGTTAGATAGACGAAATACAGCTCCACGCTTTCTTTTTGTGCACATAATCCGCCGCATAGGAGTTGTACGGCAATAGAATTTGAAACTCAAATTTATATTGTCATGAAAAAACTGTTTCTTTTCGCCGTGCTATTCGTCGCGGCTGCGTTCTCGTCGTGCAGCAAGCACGAT
>CAMWYI010000137.1 GCA_947178455.1 uncultured Alistipes sp.
CGTCGGCGAAATCGTGCCGCTCGAAACCGAACACAGCGAACGGCGGAGTTTCAAGGCCGAACGGGGCGAACGGGTCATCACGGCCGCGATGAAACAGTCGCTGAAAGCCTATCGCCCGGAGCTGCATCCGCTGACCGCTTTTCGCGAGGCGGTCGAACGGCCTTTCAACGGACGCCGATTCATCGCCCACTGCGACGCGGCCCGCACGGCGCAGGGAAAAGCCTATTTGGCGCAGACGCTCCATGCGGGCGAAAATGCCGAAGTGTTCATCGGGCCAGAAGGGGATTTTTCGCCGGCAGAAATCGACTTCGCGCTGGCACACGGATTCGAGGAAATCACGCTGGGCCCGCAACGTCTGCGCACCGAAACGGCGGCGGTCGCGGCGACGGTCATGGCAGCGGTCGTCAACGAAATGAAATAAAACGAATATATCGAAGCGTGCCATGCGGCACGACCTATTTTTAGAAAATATATGAATTTCGAATTGTTAGTTCCGGTTTGCTTCGCCGCGGTCATCGCGCTGATTTTCGCCGTGCCGCTGCGGGCCAAAGCGTGGGTGTCGCTCGCGCTGACCGGCATCGGAGCCGTCTGCGCTTCGGCCCGAGCCATCGGCGTGCTCGCCACGGGACGCTCGGCCCGGCTGTGGAGCTTCGACAGCCCGCTGTTCGGACATGACACCGGCTCGATGGACGGGCTGTCGGCCCTGTTGGTGCTGGTCATCGCCGTCGGTTCGGTCGCTGCGACGCTCTATTCGCGCGGCTACTTGGCCCACCACCTCGCGACCAAATCGCCCGCCCACACGGCCCTGCACTACGCCTCGCTGACCCTGATGTCGCTCTCCATGCTGGCGGTGGTCTGCTCCGACGGCGGATTCTCGTTCCTGTTCTTTTGGGAACTGATGACCGTCGCTTCATTCCTGTTGATTCTGTTCGATGCCGAACGGCCCGAAGTGCGCCGCGCCGCGCTCTCGTACCTCATCATGATGCACGTGGGATTCGTGCTGCTCATCGTCGGGTTCGCCCGCTTGAGCGCCGTGTGCGGTTCGGCTTCGTTCGCTCTGTTGCCCGCCTACTTCGCCGCACAGCCCGTGCTGCCGCTGTTCTTGGTCTTTTTGGTCGGATTCGGCATGAAAGCGGGTCTGTTCCCGCTACACGTGTGGCTGCCCGAAGCGCACCCCGCCGCGCCGTCGCATGTCTCGGCCCTGATGTCGGGCGTGATGATTAAAACGGGCGTCTACGGCATCCTGCGCGTGACGGCGGCCGTTCCTGCCCAGCAGCTCCAAACCGTCGGGTACATCCTCGCGGGGCTCGGCATCGTAACAGGTCTGTGGGGCGTCGTGCTGGCGGCGTCACAGAACGACGTGAAACGCCTGCTGGCCTATTCGTCCATCGAAAACATCGGCATCATCCTGCTGGGCACGGGCATCGCCGCGCTGGGCAAAGCCGCCGGAAACACGACCGTCGCCTGCTGCGGCATCGCGGGAGCGCTGCTCCACACGGTCAACCACTCGTTCTTCAAGTCGCTGCTCTTCTTCGGCGCGGGGAACATCCTTTCGCAGACGCACACCACCTCGCTCAACGCGCTGGGCGGACTGGGGCGCCACCTGCCTGTGACGGGGCTGCTCTTTTTGGTCGGCACGGTCGCCATTTGCGCCCTGCCGCCGCTCAACGGATTCGTTTCGGAGCTGCTGATTTACTCCGGCATGCTGACCGGCATTGCCGAAGGCTGCGACACGCTCGCGGCGGCCGGAGCGCTGACGGCACTGGCCCTGATAGGCGGCATCGCCGTGCTGGCATTCACCAAACTCTACGGCACGGTCTTTCTCGGTTCGCCGCGCACGCACGCGGTGGCCGAAGCCCAAGAGGTCGATGCATTGCGTATCGGCGCAATGGCCCTGCCGCTGGCCGGTATCTTGGCCGTAGGGCTGTTCCCGCAATATGCCGTGCAGGTCGTGGCCCGTGCGACGGCCTTTTTCGGAACGGGACACAGCATCCTGCCGACCCTGCCGCCGCTGTGCACGGCCGTGTGCCGCACGGTGTGGATACTCGTGGCGGTCGTCGGCTGTTTGGCATGGATGCGCCGGCTGCTGCTGCGCCGCCGCACGGTCGCACAAGGCCCCACGTGGGGCTGCGGCTTTACGGCACCCAACGTGCGAATGCAATACACGGGCGAATCGTTCGCCGAAGGGCTGCAATCCATCGCCCGCCCGCTGACCCACGACCGCTACGAAGGCGCACCGGTCGGCGCGAGCGAAATCATCCCCCAAGCCCACAACTACGACATCCGTCACCGCGACCGCATCGGCACGCTCTTCGCGGCGTGGTGGGTCGAAGCCCTGCGCCTGCTCAACGACCGCGTGATGCGGCTGCGCACGGGCAAAATCAACCACTACGTGCTGTTCGCGCTGGCTTTCTTGGCGGCGGTTTTCATACTGTCGGTTCTCGATTTGCTTTAACTGCTATGAAAATACTCGATTTCATACTCCTGCTGGCGGTTGCAATCGCCATACCGGGCGTCATCAACCGTACCCGCGCCCTGCTCGCGGGACGCAAAGGAACCCGCTTCCTGCAACACCTCTACGACCTGCGGCTCTTGCTGCGCAAAGGAGCCGTCTACTCCACCACGACGTCGGCCCTGTTCCGCGCCGTGCCGTCGGTCTACTTGGGGGCTGTGCTCGTCGCCCTGCTGTTCGTGCCGGTGAGCGACCTGCCGCCCGTACTGGCGTTCGACGGCGATTTGGTGGCGTTCGCCTACACGCTGGCGCTGGGACGCTTCGCCTTGATTCTGGGCGCCATGGACACCGGCAGCCCGTTCGAGGGAATGGGCGCGAGCCGCGAAGCCCTCTACGGCGCACTGGCCGAACCGGCACTGCTGCTGGTCATGGGGACGCTCGCCCTGCTGACGGGGTGCACCTCGTTCGCCGAGTTGTTCGCCACCGAAAGTGCGAGCGGCAATCCCATCGTTCTGCTGCTGCTCGCCTATGTCCTGCTGAAAATCGCATTCACCGAGAGCGGGCGCGTGCCGGTCGATGACCCGCGCACCCACTTGGAGCTGACGATGATTCACGAAGTGATGTGCCTCGACTACTGCGGCGTGGACATGGCCTTCATCAAAATGGGCGGCTGGTGCAAGACCGCCGCGCTCGCGGTGCTCGCGGCCGATGCCGTCGCCGCCATCGGCTGCCCGCACTGGTGGTTCGCCGCACCGTTCGCCGTCGTGCTTATGGGGTGCTCGGTGGGCGTCGTCGAATCGACGCAGGCCCGCAACAAGCTCGTCCGCAACACCACGTTCATCCTCACCATCGCAGCGCTGGCCGCACTGGTCTTCTTCACGGCCTATCTGCTGCAACTCAACATCGTACTGTCATGATGCTCGCACCGATTCTGTTGTATGTCGTAACGCTGGTCTACCTCGCTATTACGGAACGCTACCGCACGTTCGCCTCGATTATGGCCGTGCAGGGGTGGCTGCTTTTCGCCATAGCCCTGTTGCGGCTGCATGCCATTCATCCGGCCGAACTGGCATTCATCGCGCTGGAAACGCTGGTTTTCAAGGCCGTACTTGTGCCGTTCATCCTCTTCCGCATCATCAAGCAAACGAAAATCAACCGCGTGCGCACGTCGGGCTCGTCGCAGTTCGGCTCGCTCGTGCTGTCGATTACGGCGCTGGTCGTGAGTGCGTCGCTCACCTACTGCATCGCCGACCGAAGCATCGACCTCGTATTCTTCGGCGTGGCGCTCTATGCCCTGTTGAGCGGACTGACGTTGATTGTCCTGCGCTCGCAGTTGTTCTCGCATCTGGTCGGATTCCTCGCTATCGAAAACGGCGTGTTCCTCTTTTCGACGGCCGTCGGAGTCGAAATGCCGGGCGTCATCGGCATCGCCATTCTGCTCGACATTCTGATGTCCGTCCTGATGATGAGCATCTTCTTCCGCCGCATCGACGACCGCATCCATGCCGACGATGCCGATGCACTCACCCACGTCAAAGATTGATCGAACGCCATGATTGTCTACCTCATTATCAGCATACTGCTCGCGTCGTCCGCCTTCGCGGCCCGCAACGAACGCCACCTGTTCTGCACCGGCATCGCATTCTATGCCGCCCAAGCCGGATTCGCCGCATGGATTCTCGCGGGCGGGCTCTACGAAACGACTTCGGCGGCCGTCTTCACGTTCGATGCCGCCGGAACGCTCTTTTACCTGCTGCTGACGCTCGTGTCGGCCTTCGCCTACTTCCATTCGGAGGCCTACCTCAAAGAGAACGACATCCGCCAAAACCGCACCTACTCGGCACTGGTGATGCTGCTCACTACGGCTATTGCGGGCGTCTACTTCTCGAACAATCTGGCCGTGACGTGGATTCTGCTCGAAGCGACCAGCCTCTGCACGGCGGGCATCGTCTACTACCGCCGCACCGGACAGACGCTCGCAGCAGCATGGAAATACCTGTTAGTCTG
>CAMWYI010000138.1 GCA_947178455.1 uncultured Alistipes sp.
CCAACCGCGGGGGGCCGGGCCCATCGGCCGCTTTGCCTGGGAAACATGACGGCCGCGGGGTAAATCACGCCGTAAAAGAACGACCATATTTCGATAGGGTGATTGGCCAGCAACCATGTCATCAATCGGGCCAGCGAAAAGATTGCCACACCGATGCCAACGAGTACGGGAAATAGAAAAGCCCCGTTGATATGCCGCCAAAATTCCCTAAATCGGCCTTTGCCGAGCAGCCGCAATGCCGTGAAATCCATTCGGCGGATAGCGTCGATGAACTCTTCGTAGATGCCCGATATGAAAGCGATTGTGCCGCCCGACACGCCGGGCACGACGTCGGCCATACCCATTGCACATCCTTTGAGGGCCAACAACAACGTGCGCGAAAATTTCATAAGCCGTCGATTTTTTGCAAAGATAGTGCAAGCCGAGTGCAGAAGCAAACGAAGTTTCGATTATCTTTGCAAAAATTATGGCGGCCGTCCCCGCGGCGGTCTGGCTAACTGAAAAACACATGGCAGACGAAAAAATCATCTTCTCGATGGTGGGCGTCTCGAAGACGTTTTCCAATCAGAAAAAGGTGCTCGACAACATCTACCTTTCGTTCTTCTACGGGGCGAAAATCGGTATCATCGGTCTGAACGGGGCCGGCAAATCCACGCTGATGAAAATTATCGCGGGCATCGACAAGAATTATCAGGGCGAGGTCGTTTTTTCGCCCGGTTATTCGGTCGGTTACTTGGAGCAGGAACCGAAGCTGGACGATACGAAAACCGTTCGCGAGGTCGTCGAGGAGGGATGCGCCGCAACCGTTGCGTTGCTGAAAGAGTACGAAGAAATCAATACGAAACTGTGCGAACCGATGTCCGACGACGAAATGGCGCGGCTCATCGAACGGCAGGGCGAACTTTACGAGCAAATCGACCATGTGAACGGCTGGGAGCTCGATACGGTGCTCGACCGTGCAATGGATGCGCTGCGTTGTCCCGACGGCGACCAGCCGGTCAGTGTGCTTTCGGGCGGTGAGCGGCGCCGCGTGGCGTTGTGCCGTCTGTTGTTGCAGCAGCCCGATGTTTTGTTGCTCGACGAGCCGACGAACCATTTGGACGCCGAATCCATCGACTGGCTCGAACAGCATCTGCAACAATACAAAGGTACGGTCATCGCCGTGACGCACGACCGTTATTTTCTCGACCACGTGGCCGGTTGGATTCTCGAACTCGACCGCGGCGAGGGCATCCCTTGGAAAGGCAACTATTCAGGTTGGCTCGAACAGAAAACCGCCCGCATGGCGATGGAGGAAAAGCAGGAATCGAAGCGTCGGAAGACCCTCGAACGCGAGTTGGAGTGGGTGCGGATGTCGCCTTCGGGGCGTCACGCCAAATCGAAAGCGCGTCTGTCGGCCTACGACAAACTGATGAACGAAGACGCCAAGCAGCAGGAGGAGAAACTCGAAATTTTCATCCCGAACGGCCCGCGTTTGGGCGATGTGGTCATCGAGGCCCACGACGTGAAAAAGGCGTTCGGCGACCGCGTGCTGTACGAACATCTCGATTTCTCGTTGCCGCCTGCCGGTATCGTGGGCGTTATCGGCCCCAACGGAACCGGCAAGACGACCCTGTTCCGCATGATTATGGGGCTGGAACAGCCGACCGAAGGCTCGTTCCGTGTGGGCCCGACGGTCAAATTGGCTTATGTCGACCAACAGCACAAATCCATCGACCCCGAAAAGACTGTGTTCGAGGTGATTTCGGGCGGCACCGACCTGATTACGTTAGGTAATCGGCAGGTCAATGCTCGCGCCTATGTCGCGCGTTTCAATTTTTCGGGCGCCGACCAAGAGAAAAAGTGCGGCATGCTTTCGGGCGGCGAACGCAACCGCCTGCATTTGGCGCTCGCACTGAAAGAAGAGGGTAACGTATTGCTTTTGGACGAGCCGACCAACGACATCGACGTCAACACGTTGCGTGCATTGGAGGAAGGTCTCAACAACTTCGCGGGTTGTGCCGTCGTCATTTCGCACGACCGTTGGTTCCTCGACCGTATCGCCACGCACATTCTCTCGTTCGAGGGCGACTCGAAGGTCGTCTTCTACGAAGGCACGTACAGCGAATACGAGGATTGGAAGCGGGCGCAGGGATTCGACATGGAACCGCACCGTGTGAAGTACAAAAAACTGATAGCCGACTGACCCCGAAAACAACATTTGAAATTTGAATAAACTATGAAAAATCCCGAACAGACCATCGGTACGATAGCGGATAAGGCCGGTACGACGTATCTTGCCTATATAGATGCAGCAGGATTCCCTGTCACGAAAGCGATGCTGAAACCCCGTTTGCGCGTGGGGATTCGGGAATTTTGGTTTTCGACCAACACGTCGTCCAACAAAGTGGCTTGTTTGCGCAAGAATCCCAAGGCCAGCATCTATTTCGTCGACCGTCGGTTCTTTCGGGGTGTCAGCCTCATCGGAACGGTGGAGGTACTGGAAACGCCCGAAGCCAAAGAGCGCATCTGGCAGGAGGGCGACACGCAGTATTATGCGGGCGGCGTCACCGACCCCGATTATTGCGTGTTGAAATTCACGGCGACCGGCGGACGTTATTACAGCAATTTCAAATCGGAGGATTTTTCCCTATAATTCTATGGCACAGAAACCAACCATTCCCAAAGGCACGCGCGATTTCTCTCCGGCAGAGATGATGCGCCGCCAGTATATTTTCGACACCATCAAAAAGGTCTTTCGCACGTATGGGTTCGCTCCGCTCGAAACTCCGGCGATGGAGAATCTTTCGACCCTGCTGGGCAAATACGGCGACGAGGGCGACAAACTGCTCTTCAAAATTCTCAATTCGGGCGATTATGCCGCCGGACTGACCGACGACGAAGTGCGCCATTTTCCGAAAATCAGCGAAAAAGGATTGCGCTACGACCTTACCGTGCCGTTCGCTCGCTACGTCGTGCAGCATCAGAACGAGTTGATTTTCCCGTTCAAGCGTTATCAGATTCAGCCCGTTTGGCGGGCCGACCGGCCGCAGAAAGGGCGTTACCGCGAGTTCTACCAGTGCGATGTGGACGTCATCGGCACCCGTTCGCTGTTGTGCGAAGTCGAGCTGGTCGAAATCGTCGAGCGGGTATTCCGTGCGCTGGGAGTTCGTGTCGTGCTTAAAATGAATAACCGTAAAATCCTCTGCGGCATAGCGGAAGCAATCGGCCATGCGGACAAGATGATGGATATTACGGTCGCTATCGACAAACTCGACAAAATCGGACTGGACAATGTAAAAGCCGAACTGCTCGAACGAGGACTGACGCAAGAGGCTATTGGAAAACTGCAACCGATACTTGAATTGAGCGGCAGCAATGCGCAGAAATTGGATAAGTTGAGCGCGATTCTCGCCGGTTCCGAAACCGGAATGCTCGGTATCGACGAAATGCGCACTATCTTCGGATATGTCGAACAGGCGGGACTCGATTTACCCGTCGAACTCGATTTGTCGCTGGCGCGCGGTTTGAATTATTACACCGGTGCCATTTTCGAGGTCAAGGCTTCGGATTTCGCTATCGGCTCCATTTGCGGCGGCGGACGTTACGACGACTTGACTGGCATTTTCGGACTGAAAGGCCTTTCGGGTGTCGGCATTTCGTTCGGGGCCGACCGCATCTACGACGTCATGTGCGGTTTGGAGTTGTTCCCCGCGTCGGTGGATTGTACGACGCAGGTGTTGTTCACCAACTTCGGCTGCGACGAAGAACGTGCAGTGCTTCCGTTGTTGCGCGGCTTGCGTGACGCGGGTATTTCCGCCGAAATCTATCCCGAAAGCGGCAAAATGAAAAAACAGATGGAATATGCCAATCGTCGCGGTATTCCTTATGTGGCGATTGTCGGTTCCGATGAACTTGCCGCAGGCAGCGTCACGGTGAAAAACATGCAGACCGGCGAACAGCGGCAGGTGCCGTTCGACCGACTGGCTGAAACATTGTGCTGAAAAAGCAAAGGCCGCCCCGAAAGGCGGCCTTTTTTCGATTCAGGCATCAATAGTTCTCTTTCTTCGGCTCGAAATAGGCTTGCGGATGCAGGCAGGCGGGGCACAATTTCGGGGCATCTTCCGCCAAACAAATGTAACCGCAGTTGCGGCACTGCCACCAGATTTGTCCGTCGCGGTGAAAGAAATCACCGTCGGTCAGGCGGCTTAACAGTTTGAGATAACGGCTTTCGTGTTCCGCTTCGACCGTCGCAATCATTTTGACCGCAGCGGCCACAGCGGGAAATCCCTCTTCTTCGGCCGCCGATGCGAAATCGCGGTAGAGTACGTCCCACTCTTCGCGTTCGCCTTGTGCCGCAGCCAGCAGATTTTCTTGTGTCGTGCGGATTTTTCCGGCAGGGTAGGCTGCTGTAATGGTCGCGGCGCCACCTTCGAGAAATTTGAATAATCGTTCTGCGTGTTCCGGTTGCTG
>CAMWYI010000139.1 GCA_947178455.1 uncultured Alistipes sp.
AATTGGGCATCAGTATCATTTCGGAAACAGATTTCGAGACAATGCTCGGTGAAACGGCGAACCTGCGTCCGGCCGAACGACCGGAGGTGCCGCAACCGGAACCCCCGTCCGCGCCCGAACAAGGAACTTTATTTTGAAAACGAACTCGATAGATATGCAGCAACACAAACTTTCCGGCGTAGGGGCCGCCATGATTACCCCTTTCACACCCGATGGACGGGTCGATTACGATGCGCTCGCCCGCATGATCGACTACGTGATCGACGGCGGTGTGGATTATATCGTCGCACTCGGCACGACGGCCGAAACCCCGACGCTCTACATGCCCGAACGGGCCGTCATCGCCATGTTCATCACCAACCACATCGCACGGCGCGTGCCTTTGGTCATCGGTGTGGGCGGCAATTCCACGTCCGAAGTGCTCGACCAGCTGCGCGAGTTCGACCTGCGCGGGGCAGATGCCATTTTGAGCGTCACACCCTACTACAACAAGCCGTCGCAAGAGGGTCTTTACCAACACTTCCGCACCGTTTCGGAGCACTCTCCGCTGCCGATTATTCTGTACAACATACCGGGGCGGTCGGGCGTGAACATGACCGCCGAAACGACGCTACGCATCGCACGCGATTTCGATAATGTCATCGGCATCAAGGAGGCTTCGGGCGACATCGAACAGATGCAGCGCATCATCGACGGCCGACCCGCTGATTTCTTGGTATTGTCGGGCGACGACGGTATCGCCATCGAATTGATGCGGCGCGGCGGCGACGGCGTGATTTCCGTAGCGGCCGATGCCTTTCCCCGCCGATTCATGCGGGCGCTCGACCTTGCCAAAGCCGGCGATTTCGAGCAGGCGGAAGAAGCATTCGCTCCGCTCGTCGAGGCCGTGAAAGCGTTGTTCGCCGAAGGCAATCCGGTCGGCGTGAAATGTGCATTGTCGGTATTGGGCATCATCGGCGACCGGATGCGGCTGCCGCTCGTCGCGGGGTCGGATGCGCTGCGCGAAAAGTTCAAAAAACTGATCGCCGAATACGATTTGCATTGATTTGTCCGTTCGTAGAAAAAACGACGATGAAAAAACGATTGCTCGTGCTGTTCTTCTTGCTGCCGATGCTGGCAGCAGCCAAAGCGCCCGACGAAGAGGATATTTTGAGACGGACATTGGATACGTCGTCTCCTTATTATTATACTTCGTTGTGGTTGCGCTACAACACGGGCGATGCTGCGCTGACCGACGAAGATTATCACTATCTGTATTACGGCTATGCGTATCAGGAAGCCTACAAGCCGCTGGAAGTCAATCCGTACATGGACAAGGTACTGATGCTGGCTGCGGCCATAGACCCCGACGCGCCGAATCATGAAACACTCGAAGAATTACTGCGGGCAGGCCGCGATGCACTGGCCAAAGACCCGTTCAGCCCCAAACTGCTCAATCTAATGGCTTTTGCGTATGGCGCATCGGGCGACCTCGAGCAGGAAAAGGCTTATTCCGACCGGATGAACGGGGTAATTCGCGCCATTTTTGCCTCCGGCAGCGGATTGACGCAGACGTCGCCGCGCCATATTCTGATGTTCGACCATGCGCTCGACGTGCTTGCGGCCGAAGGGCTCGCCTACGACAAAAGCCGCGTCGTCAGCCGGACGGTCGAATTCGTCCCGTTGTCAGCGCCGTATGTCGTCGACGGCAAGAAACGCAAAGGATTTTATTTCGATTTCAGCCGCATTTATTGGAACAAACCCGAAGGTTACACTTATAAACGAGACCGCACATGGCAATTCAACAATCTGAAACCTCGCGAATACAAATGATAACACGTCGATTCTGGGGCCTTTTGCTGGCTTCGGCACTCTTTTTTACCGCATGCGGCAAAGATGAAATTCCTAAACCCTCTGGCCCCGTAAAACATACCATGTTGCTCTACATGCCCGGTCGTTCATTGCTGTATCCATACTACGAACGAAATATCGAGGGAATTGAAAAGGCTGTCGGAACCGGCGCTGTACGCAATGGTCGCATACTGGTCTGCTATCAACCCGATTCATACGACCATGCGACGTTGCTGGAAATCGGCTACGATACCAAGCAGCGGAAAGCCATCCGTAAAGAGTTGAAAATTTATGAGACTTTTCATGCGGAAAATACGACATCCGTACAAGAACTTTTCGCCGATGTACAGCAGTTAGCACCGGCCGAAAGCTATGGTTTGACAATCGGTTGTCATGGCGCGGGGTGGATACCGGCAGGAACGCCACTCGTCGGCTCTTACCGATTGAAGCAACCGATGCCCGGTGCTTTGGTTACTCGTGCAACGCGTAATTTCGGTGATGCCGGCCATCAGTTAGATATTTCACAGTTGGCCGATGCGGTTGCAGGTCTACCCTACCGATTCGATTATCTGATTTTCGACGGGTGTTTCATGGCCAACATCGAAACGCTTTATGACTTGCGCCATGCCTTCGATTACGTCGTAGCATCGCCTTGCGAAATCATGGGTGCAGGATTCCCCTATGAACGGACGACGCCTCACCTGTTTACCGGAAGCAATCCCGATCTTGCAAAGGTTTGTCATGCGTTTTGGTATTTTTACGATCAGGATTGGAATACGGTTTCCAACAATGTCCGTTCCGGTTGTATTTCGCTGGCTGTCATGAACGAACTGGATGCGTTGGCTGCTGTCGTAACCGAAATTCAAGCAGGCGCCACGCGCGAGTACGACATCAATACATTGCAATACTACGAGGGATTGACCAAACATGTTTTTTACGATTTGGACGATTATATGCGAGCTATTTGTGCCGATGAAAATCTGTATGCCCGATTCAAAGAGCAACTGAATCGAGCATTTCCTGAAGCAAGCCGTCTCCATACCCCCTCGTTCTATTCGGTATACGATACCCGAATGACAACCATAAAATCATATTCCGGCGTAACGACCAGCGAACCGTCGCAACAATTTACGGCCCAACATAAGGGTACGTCGTGGTACCGACGCACGCACGGAGTGGAATAAAATAATAAAAGAGGCTCTCTTGCGGGAGCCTCTTTCTTTTTATTCGTATTGGCCGGATTTCAGGCGTTGGACCTCTTCGTCGGTGAGGAATCGCCAAGCACCGCGTTTCAGTTTCTTTTTCGTAAGACCCGCGTAATAGACACGGTCGAGCTTCTTGACCTCGTAACCGAGATGCTCGAAAATCCGTCGCACGATACGATTGCGTCCCGAGTGGATTTCGATGCCGATTTCCTGCTTTTTGTCCTTGACGTAGGCAATTTCATCGGCATGGATTTCGCCGTCTTCGAGCGTGATACCTTCCGCAATACGCTCCATATCGGCTTTGGTCAGCGGTTTGTCCAGTGTAACCTGGTAGATTTTCTTCTTTTGATAGGCCGGATGAGTCAGTTGCTTGGTCATGTCGCCGTCGTTGGTAAACAGCAGCAGACCGAGACTGTTCTTGTCCAATCGTCCGACCGGATAGATGCGCTCCTCGCAAGCGCCCTTGACCAAATCCATGACGGTTTTCGTCGCATGCGGGTCATCGAGCGACGTGACGTAGCCTTTGGGCTTGTTCAGCACCAAATAAACGTTTTTCTCGCCCTGCACCCGCGAATCGTTGAAGCGAACTTCGTCCGTAGGCATCACTTTGGTGCCCAGTTCGGTAACGACTTTTCCGTTGACCGTCACGACGCCCGCTACGATGAAATCGTCCGCTTCGCGTCGCGAGCAGATGCCCGACTGGGCGATAAAACGGTTCAGTCGAATCGCACCCGTTTGCTTTTCGGGGTTGTATTTCGGATAGGATACCGGACGTTCGTTGCGTTTTTTGAATCCCGGCTTCGTCGGTTTTCCGAATTTGCTGCCGAATTTTTTAGGCCCGCGATTGTCCGTCCGTTTCTCGAAACGACGGTCGCTGTTGAAATTGCGTTCTTCGTCGGTTCGGTTATTGAACGTCGGTCGTGCCGGCTTGCTGCCATACGGACGGCGCGGACGCTCGTCACCGAACGTATTTTCCGAATCGTGGCCGTAATGGTTCTGTGGCCGGTTTTCACCGTAACGGGATTTCGACCCGAACGAACGATAAGGCTTGTCGCCGTATTCGGAGCGATTGCCATAAGGACGTCGCTCGTCCTGCCCCGATTTTTCGGCACGGTACCCATACGGTTTTTCCTTATAGGACGACCGTTCGCCATAGCTGCGCGGCCGCTGTTCGTCGTATGCCGGACGCTCTCCGTAATTGCGCTGCGGCCGGTCGCTGTACGACCGGTGCGGTTTTTCGTCGAACGTCGGACGATTCTCGCGCGTGAAATTGGGATTGAACGAAGTGCGTTTGTATTCGCGGGGATGCTCCGCGTCGGCGGCCTCACGCGGCTGGCGCGGACGACGCTCGACACGTTCCGTCGTGGCCGTGACGGTGCGGGTGCGTTTGTCGCGTCCGAACCGTGCCAATG
>CAMWYI010000140.1 GCA_947178455.1 uncultured Alistipes sp.
TCTTCGGCCTCAATCATTCCGTTGGTCGAAACCGCCGTTTCGAGCGTCCGCATGCCCGTCGTACCGATCGCCACGATTTTGCGGCCGTCGCGTTTGGCCGTGTTGACCGCTCGGGCCGTCTCCTCCGGCACGATGAACTGCTCCGAATCCATCTTGTGCTTCGAGAGGTCTTCGACATCCACCGTGCGGAAGTTGCCTAACCCGACGTGCAGCGTGATGAACGCGCTGTCCACCCCTTTGATTTCCATGCGTTTCAGCAGGTGTTTCGAGAAGTGCATGCCTGCCGTCGGTGCGGCTACGGCGCCCTCTTTCGACGCGAAAATCGTCTGGTAGCGTTCGGCGTCTTCGGGTTTCACCTTGTCGCGCACCCATTTGGGCAGGGGCGTTTCGCCCAGCGCGTACAGGGCCTCCTTGAACTCTTCGTAGGGGCCGTCGAACAGGAAACGCAGCGTGCGGCCCCGCGACGTGGTATTGTCGATGACTTCGGCTACCAGCAGGTCGTCGTTGCCGAAGTAGAGTTTGTTGCCGATGCGGATTTTGCGCGCCGGGTCGACCAGCACGTCCCACAGCCGCAATTCGCGGTTGAGTTCGCGCAGCAGGAAAATTTCGATTTCGGCGCCGGTTTTCTCCTTGTTGCCGTACAATCGGGCCGGAAAGACCTTCGTGTCGTTGAATACGAACAAATCTTTCTCGTCGAAATAGTCGAGAATCTCTTTGAAAATGCGGTGCTCGATCGTGCCGTTCTTGCGGTCGACGACCATCAGCCGCGAGTCGTCCCTGTTTTCGGTCGGGTCTTTCGCGATCATTTCGGGTGCGAAGTCGTACCCGTATTGCGATAGTTTCATCGTGGGTAGTGATTTTTCATGCAGCGGAATCGTCGCCGGTTCCGGTCGCGGCGTTTCGCCGACGGCGCAAATTATTTATTATACGCAAAAAAGGCCGTTTTGTTTCAGCAACGTTGCAGTTTTTCCAAAAAATCGTCCAGCTGCATCGCGCGGGCCAGCGTGAAGCCGCCGCTTCGGGTGCGCCGCAGCGACGTCAGGTGCGCCCCGCTGTCGAGCGCTTCGCCGATTTCGCGGGCCAGCGAACGGATGTAAGTACCCTTGCTGCACCGCACGCGGATGCGGATGCGCGGCAGGTCGCATTCGAGCAGCTCCATTTCGTAGATGTTGATTCGGGCTTGGCGCAACTCGACCTCCTCGCCCGCGCGGGCCAGCTCGTAGGCGCGCGTGCCGTCGATTTTCTTCGCCGAGAAAAGGGGTGGGGTCTGCATCCGTTCGCCCGTGAGCGATTGCAGGGCCTCGAGCACCTTTTCGCGCGTGATGTGTTCCCACGGATAGGTCTTGTCGATGGGGTGTTCGAGGTCGTAGCTCGGCGTCGTCGCTCCGAGCATCACGTCGGCTTCGTACTCTTTTTCTTCGGCTTGGAGGCTGTCGACCAGCTTGGTCGCCCGTCCGATGCAGACCAGCAGGATGCCCGTCGCCAGCGGGTCGAGCGTGCCGGCATGTCCCACCTTGATGCGGTGGTAGCCCAGCTTGCGGAGGGTGAATTTGATTTTGCGGACGACATCGGCCGAAGTCCATTCGAGCGGTTTGTCCAGCACGGCGATGTAGCCCTCCTCGAAGTTGATGCCGCGCAGTTCGATCTCTTCTACGGCCATTAGCAGAAATAGCTGATTATGGAAACGATGCCCGCTGCGGCGCAGTAGAGGGCGAACCAGATGAGTTTGCCGCGTTTGACCATTTCGAGCATGAATTTGCAGGCGGCGCAGCCCGTGACGAACGCCGCAGCGAATCCTGCCGCCAGCGGCACTCCGCCGACGCCGGTCGTCAGTTCGCCGCCCGCGATTTCGAGCAGCATTTCGCCCAGAATCGGGGCCAGCACCATCAGAAACGAGAATTGGGCGACTGCTTCCTTGCGGTTGCCCAAGAGCAGCCCCGTCGCAATGGTCGAGCCGGAGCGCGACAGACCGGGCAGCGCGGCGACGGCCTGCGCCAAACCGATGATGAAAGCGTCGCGATAGGAGATTTCCGCTTTTTCGCGCGGACGGGCGTAGTAGGCGAATGCGAGCAGAGCTGCCGTCGCCAGCAGCATCGCTCCGACGAACGCCAAGATATACGGAGCATCGAGCAGAGTGTCGAGCTGCTCCTTGAAACAAAATCCCACGATGCCGATAGGAATCATCGAGACGATGATTTTCAGCACATAGGCCTGCTCGGGCGTGAACCGGCGCGCGAAAAGCCCTTTTATTAAGCAGGTAATTTCGCTTCGTAAGACAATGAAAGTGCTCAACACCGTTGCGGCGTGCAATGTGACGTCGAACGTGAGGTTTTCTTCGATTTCGACCCCCAGCAGCGCTTTGGCGATTTGGAGGTGTCCGCTGCTCGATACGGGCAGGAACTCGGTGATTCCCTGCACGATGCCGAGCAGAATGGCTTGGAGTGTTTCCATGTTCGGGCGGGTAGTGTTGGCGCGGTGTCCCTATTCGGTGTACCGCTTCATGATGCCGTAGATTTCGAGCACGAATCCGCCGATGACCAAAATGGGAGCCAGCGTGATGCGCTGCCACGAAAACATGGCGTAGTTGAACTCGTCGGGCGACTTGCTGCCGCCGCCTGCCATGAGTACGAATCCCAGCAGGACGATGCCGAATCCGGCGAGCAGCCACACGTAGTTGCGGCGTGTCAGCGGCAGGTGCGGATTTTTCGGTTCTTTGCGGGGTGCGTTGTCGGTTTTTGCCATAGCCGTGTCAATAGAGGTAGATTTTGTTCGACGTCATGTCGATGAACCGGTTGAGCGCCCTCCACGTGAAAATCAGCGACAGCAGGATGCCCGCCACGATCATCGCGCCGAGAATCAGCAGGATTTTTTCGTATTCGGCGGCGGTCAGGATGCCCGGCACCGTTTCGTTGAGGCCGTACATCGACGCGAGAAAAAGTCCCGACGCGCCCAGTCCGGCCAGAATACCCTGCGTGACGCTGTTTCCCAAGAAAGGCCGCATGATGAACCCTTTGGTCGCGCCGACCAGTTTCATCGTGTTGATGAGGTAGCGTTTCGAGTAGATGGCCAGCCGGATGGTGTTGTTGAGCAGAATCAGCGAAATGACGGCGAGTGCACCGCTGAACAGCAGCAGAATCAGCCGAATGCGGTTCACCGTGCCGTGCAGCTGTTCGGCCAGCTGGGCCGGAAACGACACCTGTTTCACGCCGTCGATGCGTTCGGCTTCGGTGAGAAAGGCCTGCACGGCCTCCTGATTTTCGGAGTGCGACGTCAGCGTCAGTTCGTAGGAATCGAGCAGCGGATTTTCGTCGAGCACCTCCTCGAAGCGGTTGCCGAAAAGTTTGCGGAACTCGGAATCTTCGAGTTTTTCCTCTTTCGACACGAAAGTCACGGCGCGTACCAGTTCGTGGGCCGAGAGTTGTTGGGCGATGCGGTCGCGTTTTTCGGCCGAGATTCCGTTGCGGAGTTCGACGGTCACGGCGATGCTCTCTTTCAGCGAATCGGAGGCAATCATCGTCACGAACATCAGATACCCGACAGACCCCAGCAGAAACAGCACGAGGGCCATGCTGACGGTCGAAATGAGGTAGGAATTGCGTATTTTGCGTTTCAGTCGCTTGTCGTCTTTCATGCGGTGGGTTTATGGGGCAAAGATACGAATTTTTTTAACGCCCTATGCAAGATGTCGGGCAATCTCTTCGGGGGCGATTTCGGCGAGAATGGCCTTGCCGGAGGGCGCGAAACTGTAATTGCCCGTCGCGACGAGCCGTTGGAGCAGGTCGGCGGCCTCCTCGTGCGTGAGCGTGCGCGGAACGGTGCGCGCTCCGGCACGAGCCAGCAGGGCGGCGATTTTGTCGCGCCGCACTTCTTCGGCCGCTACCGGCGAGGCGAAAGCCTGCAACAATTCGTAAAGCAGCCGGTCGACCGTATCGGTCGGCAGGTCGGCAGGCGTACCCTTGACTTCGACGACGCCGTCGCCGCAGCATTCGAGGTCGAAGCCCATTGCGGCGAAGTCGTCGGCATGGGATTCCAGCAGGGCGTATTCGTCGAGCGAGAGGGTCAGCCGTTCGGGAAAGAGCAGCTGCTCGCTTACGGCCGAGTTGTTTTGCAGCATGCGCAGGTAATCCTCGTAGAGGATGCGTTCGCGGGCCCGCCGCAGGTCGACGACGACCAGCCGGCCGTCGAGCGTCGTGGCCATGTAGCCTCCGGCCAGCGGCAGCACTTCGCCGAAGCGGGCTTCGTGTTCCAGTCCGAGTTGTTGTTGCTCCGCTGCGGTCGAGGGAGTGAAATCGAGGTGCGAAACCGCGCTCGATTCCTGCGCGAGGGGCGTCGAGGGGAAGGTGATTTCGCGGGCGGACGCCGGTGAAAAAGCACCGGTTCCCGCCGAGGGAAATTCGTCGAAATC
>CAMWYI010000141.1 GCA_947178455.1 uncultured Alistipes sp.
ACGAACTGGTATCGGGTGTAGGCACTTCGGTGGGTAAGTTCGAGCCGCTGGGTGCCGCTGCGACCTGCAACGCCGACATGAGCAACATCGTGGCGGTCTATCCGGCTGTAGCGGCTGTCGTGGACAAGACGGCCAAGACCCTTTCGTTTACTATCAACAACGACTGGAACAAGACCGATGCCGGCAAGGAGAAGCTCACGGCCTGCAACATCCGTTCGTGGAACGGCGACAGCCCCGTAGCGTTTACCAATAACGACATCAAGGTGTCGTATCATGTCAACGGTACGACCAACAACGCCAACTTCAAGTTCCGTCAGTTGGGTACGTGGTGCGTCTTCTCGTTCGACTTCACGGCCGACGAGACCATTCGCAAAGAGTCGCTCCAATCCATCGAGGTGTCGACCACCGAGGGCGATGTGCAGATTTCGGGTACGCAGCGCGTCGACCTCACGGACCCCAACAAACCCGTATTGGTGAGCAAAACGTCGGGGCTTACCGATGCCGACAAGACCGTAGCTTGGACTTTCAACGCGGCATCGAGCATGAGCACTTCGTTCACCCGTTCGATGCTCCTGTTCCCCGGCATGGAGAACAAGCAGATGAAAATTACGGCGCAGACCAACATGCACACTTTCGTCTTCTATGCCAAGCCTTCGGTCAAGCTCGAAGCGGGTACGGTGCTGAAGTTCCCCATCGGCTTGGGGCAGAACTTCAACACCAAGATCAGCAACACGGACAATCCGCTGGATTATGCCATGGCATACACCAGTGTCGAGAAAGAGCTCTATCCGTTCTATTACTACGGCAATGCCAACTGCTACCTGATTGCCGGAGCCGGACAGAACAGCTGCACGGTCGATGTTACGCGGCACAAGGCTTCGCCTTACTACGAGAAGAGCACAGCCGAAGCTACCGAAGCGACGCGGGCGGCCTATGCCAAAGTCATTTGGTACGAAACGGCAATGGGAGCCCCGAGCATCAACGGCCAAGGCACGGCAGCGACGATTACGGGAAACAGTTTCACGGTGACGCTGGCAGACGCGACGAAGTACGGAAATGCTTTGATTGGAGTATATGCAAGTCAAGCGTCGGACACGCCGTTGTGGTCATACCATATCTGGCACCCGGAAGACAACCCGACGCTGGCGGTGAATCCGACGAACCCGAAAGCGATGAAACTCTACGAGAACACCTATTCGGGAGTCTACACGGTGATGCCCATGGCGCTGGGAGCGACGAAAGTAGTGGTAGCGGAAGATACGGATGCGGAGAAAATCAAAGGTGTAGGCTTGTATTATCAGTGGGGCAGAAAAGACCCGTTGGGGAGAGCCTCGGCGTGGGGCAGCACTGGAACGGTACCGGTTACGGTGCTGGCGAATACGCTACCGGATGAAAATCTCAAAGCAGGATTTACCAATAGTTCCACTTTCTTTATGAGTACGGGGGACGGGGCGAAAAACAGAGTCGAACTGGCAACCGAGATGTTCAAAGCTGGCTACATTACGGACCCAACGGCTACCGTAGTAGAGGTAAAGGAAATAGCGAAACAAATCGGTGGCAAAGAAGTTATGGTGTCGGCTGACAGACACATGATTAATAAAGCTGTTGCCAATCCCACAACGGGTTATTTCACGAGTGGTAAGTTTTCCAATGATTGGGTTGGTTCGACCAATAATAAACTATGGGGTAATACGGAAGGATACAATTATCCGAGGATGAACCAAACGTATAAATCGGTTTTCGACCCTTGTCCGAATGGTTATCGAATGGTTCCGACCGATTTGTATATCAACTTTTTGGTGGATATAAGTCAAACTACCAATAAATATTATTTTAATGTAAAAGGCAGTGGTCAAAGCGGATTTAATAGAGGTTGGACTTTCTATTATAAAGGTATGGGTACCGTAACTTTGGATGAAGACGGTATTACGGCAATCGGCTATACCGAACCGACCGACGGCTTGACCGATTTTTATCCTTTGGCAGGGCTCAAAAGTTCTTCTGGATTGGGTGTATCGGGCGTAGGAACCGATTATTATATGTGGACAAGTGGTGCTGTTAATACCGGAGCAACTTCCAATGCTCCTCATTTCACAGCCAGTACAGTTGCTACGAGCACTGGGGGTAGTAGAGCAGCGGGCCTTTGTGTTCGTTGCGTAAAAGAAAATAATTAACCGAACTTCCAATATCGAAAAACGAAAAGGGGTGCCTGAAAAGGGCATCCCTTTTTTCATGCGGGGGAAACGCTTTTCCCGAACTTTTTTCTAACTTTGCAAGTCGCACGAACGTGTCTCGACCTGCAAAAACACAAACACACCATGTATAGAACCCACACTTGCGGCTGTTTGAGAGCCGAACATGTCCACCAACAAGTCACCCTCGCCGGATGGGTGCAGAAAGTCCGCAACCTCGGAGCGATGACGTTCATCGACCTCCGCGACCGTTACGGCATCACGCAAATCGTCGTCGAGGAACATTCGCCGGCCGAAGTGCGCGAAACGGCCGCCCGACTGGGCCGCGAATGGGTCATTCGGGTGACCGGCACGGTCATCGAACGCGAATCGAAAAACGCGAAGATGCCGACGGGCGACATCGAAGTGACGGCATCGGCTATCACGGTGCTCAACGAGGCGCAAACTCCGCCGTTCACAATCGAGGAAAACTCCGACGGCGGCGACGACCTGCGCATGAAATACCGCTATCTCGACCTGCGCCGTCCGCCGCTGCAGCGCAACATGATGCTGCGGCACAAAATGGCGCAGGAAATCCGCCGTTTTTTGAGCGACGAGGGATTTTTGGAGATCGAAACGCCCTATTTGGTCGGGTCGACGCCCGAAGGCGCCCGCGATTTCGTGGTGCCCAGCCGCATGAACCCCAACCAATTCTATGCGCTGCCCCAATCGCCGCAGACGCTGAAACAGCTGCTGATGGTGGCGGGTTACGACCGCTATTTCCAAATCGTGCGCTGCTTCCGCGACGAGGATTTGCGCGCCGACCGTCAGCCCGAATTCACGCAAATCGACTGCGAAATGTCGTTCGTCGAGCAGGAGGACATCATCGGCGTGTTCGAGCGTTGGGCCAAGCACATGTTCCGCACGGTGCTGGGCATCGAGTTCGGCGAGCCGTTCCGCCGGATGCCTTGGATCGAGGCGATGGAAAAATACGGTTCGGACAAACCCGACCTGCGCTTCGGCATGGAGTTCGCCGACCTGACGGACTTGGCCAAAGGACACGGATTCAGCATTTTCGACGACGCGGAATACATCACCGGATTCGCCGCGACGGGCTGTGCAACCTACACGCGCAAGCAAATCGACGCGCTCACCGAATACGTCAAACGTCCGCAAGTCGGTGCCAAAGGACTTATCTGGATTCGGCTGGATGCCGACGGAACGGTCAAATCGTCGGTCGACAAGTTCTTCGCACCCGCCGAAGTGCGTGCGTTGGCCGAGCGTTGCGGTGCGCAGACGGGCGATATGGTCTTCGTGCTGTGCGGCCCGAAATTCAAGACCCTGACGCAGTTGTGCGCGCTTCGTTTGGAGGTGGCCCAGCAGCTGGGCCTGCGCGACCCGCAAAAGTTCGCGCCGCTGTGGGTCGTCGACTTCCCGATGTTTGAGTGGGACGACGAAACGCAGCGCTGGTATGCGATGCACCACCCGTTCACCTCGCCCAAGCCCGAGGACGTGCCCTATCTGACGAGCGACCCGGGCCGCGTGCGGGCCAATGCCTACGACTTCGTGTGCAACGGCACCGAAATCGGCGGCGGTTCGATTCGTATCCACGATGCCAAATTGCAGGCGCAGATATTCGACTGCTTGGGCTTCACGCCCGAACGTGCGCAGGAGCAGTTCGGCTTCCTGATGAACGCGTTTAAGTTCGGTGCACCCCCTCACGGCGGGCTGGCGTTCGGATTCGACCGTTTGTGCTCGTTGTTCGGCGGGTCGGAGTCGATTCGCGACTACATCGCGTTCCCCAAGAACAACGCGGGTCGCGACGTGATGCTCGATGCACCGTCGTGCATCGACCGCGCGCAGCTGGACGAGCTCTACCTCGAACTCCGCAAACCGGAAGCATAACGGCGTCGCACGCTGTGCGGCCCGAAACGACGAAGCCACCCGACCTTTGCAGGCGGGTGGCTTTTTATTAAAGGGCGTCGGTTGTATGCCGACCGTCAGACTTCCAACAGAAATTGGAACGGTTTGGCCGCCGGTTTGAATTGCGCCGTGACGTCGCCGACGAAAACTTTGGGATTGCCGGCCATTTGCAGCACCCGTTCGGGCGTCCCTTTCGAGAAATCCACCTGCGTTAGGTCGACCCAAAAAACCTGCATCGCGAGCGTCGGCTGGAAGTAGTAAATTTTGTTTTTCTGGTCGCTGACCGAAATCCACTGCGTCGCCGAAATG
>CAMWYI010000142.1 GCA_947178455.1 uncultured Alistipes sp.
GATTTCCTTGCCGTTGCGCACCACGCGGATGTTGCGCAGCGAACCGATGTCGGTCACACCGCCGGCATAATACAACGCATGGAAGAGCGACGCGAACGACGAAATCCGATAGGTTCCGGGCGTCTTCACTTCGCCCATGATGTTGACTTGAATCGAACGCAACTCGCCCAGCGACAGCCGAATGTCCGACATGGGCTCTTCGCCCGCGATGCTCTCGTATTTTCGGGCGAATATCCGGCGTATCTTGTCGTTGGCCTCGCGCACGGTCAGTCCGTTGAGATGAATGGGGCCGAGCTGTTCGACGACGATGTTGCCTTCGGGCGAAATCTCCTGCCGCACGAAATCTTCGTTCGCACCCCAAATGTCGATAATCACCTCGTCGCCGGGGCCCAGCGTGTAGTTCTCCGGCGTGGCGAGGTTTTCGTTCGGCTCGAACGTCAGTTTTCGTTCGGAAAAGATGTTGTGTCCGAACTGCTGCAAGCTGTCGGGAACGGGCGGTTTCCGATCGAACATCAGCGAATCGGCCCCCGCCAGCAGGTAGCTTCCGCCCATTGCATAATTCGCGTTCATCGGGACGAGCATCCGTTCGTTGTCGCGGCTCATTTCCTTCGTTTCGTCGGAATTTTTCGTATCCGTCTCGTCGGAAAGCCCCGCCATGCGGTCTGCAACATCCACCCGACGGTCTTTCATCACGCCGCTGCGCCGACGCAGGCGGCTGTCCGTCTGCGTATAGCCGTTGTCGCGGTTGCGGGTCGTGGTGCTATTGAGATTGCCGAACATCCCGCCGCCGTTGTTCATACTGATGGAACTGCCCGAACTTTGCTGCGCGCCTCCGTACTGGCTCTGCAAGCGTTGGAGTTGGTTCACACTGACCCCTTTGCCTACCAGTTCGCGCGCAATCTGCATCTGGCTTTTGCCGGACTGCATCCCGGACTGGACGTATTTCAGGATTTGCTCGTCGGTCATCTGCGCCGCGACGGGCATCGCGAAACCGATGAGGAATAAGAGGATTATGTAAAAACGATTCCCTTTTTTGTTCATGTCGAATTTCGTATTTTTTGAATTAAGCCACTCCATTAAAATTTCTTTCCAAAGACAATCGCACAAAAAGTATGGACCAACACTTTGAAATCGAACCACCAAGAACGATGTCCGAGATAATACAAATCGTACTCCAAGCGGCGGAGCATTTTTTCCATCGTATCCGTATATCCGTTATAAAGCGTCGCATACGACGTCACACCCGGACGTATTTGGTACAAATAGGCATATCTCTTGTCGTATTCCAGTATCTGATCGATGTAGAATTGCCGTTCCGGACGAGGCCCGATAAAAGCCATATCCCCACAGAACACATTCCACAACTGCGGCAACTCGTCCAAATGATGCGCCCGCAGAAAGCGCCCCACTTTCGTCAATCGAGGATCATCGCCACCGCCGCCGTGACACAATTGGGGGCCTAACGCTTCTGCATCGAGCCGCATCGAACGAAATTTGTAAATATAGAACGGTTTTCCAAAACGCCCGATTCGCTCCTGCTTGAAAATCGCAGGCCCGTGATCTTCCCGCCTTACCGCTATATAACAAATCAAAAAGAGCGGAGAAAAGAGCAACAGGGCAATCGAAGCCAGCGTGAAATCACCGATACGCTTCACATTACGGGAAAAAGACGACATGCCGTCAGCGATAAACGTATCTTTGGAAACATATCGACTAATAGGCGTATCAATAATTATCCCCTCCTTTTGACCCCGTTCATGCCGCAATTTGTCCGTCCATCGGAGGTAATCCGTTTTATCGAACGGTGCAAGATGTGCAAATATCAAATAGTCCTCCTGTTCCTCTTTGATAGCGACCGTCTTGCGCATCTCCTTGATCGTTTCATTCCCTACAATCGTACACGGCAACTGCAAGGTATAGGAAAAACTGCGCAGATTGTCTTTTCCACGTGCTTTTACATAAAGTCGCAACGCATAGGCCGAGTAGCCATACGCCACCCACATGTCCAACGATTCCGTATAAAACAGATGAATCTGCGTTCCGTCGTTCTGATTTTCATTTGCTTGCACAATCCCAGCATCCATATGCTTATCGGATTAGTTTTTTATAAATTCATCGTCCCGTGCCCCCAAGACGCAAGTCGGTATCAACCTATTTTTTCGATAAAATCCTTCGGAATGTAGCTCGTGGCTACGGCGGCGACCCCCTCGATGGCGACAATCAACCGCTTGGCATTCCGAATGCGGGCGATATACCCTTCGGCCCCCCGAAACACGCCGCCCGTGATGCGCACCCGGTCGCCTTTGGCCAGTGCCGGATCAACTGCTTCCAGATTCCGGCTGCCGACCGTCGTCACGAAGATGAACATCCGCATCTCCTCGTCGGAAATCGCCGCCGGATCTTTCGTTCCGGGCAAGCAGTAGACGCTCACCGAACCCGCCGGATGTTTGCGAATATCCTCCACGTAGGATTTCTCCGAACGAACGAACAGCAGCGACGGGATAATCGGCTGTTTGACGGTCGAACGACCGGCTCTCGTCGTCCGTTCGACGGTCTTCATCGGCACGTAACACTCGCAGCCCGATTTTTCCACCGATGCGGCGATTGCTGCGGCTCGGTTGTGAAAGACCCGCAAGGCATACCAACTCCGCAAAGGTTCGACCGCTTCCGCCATGTTTCGTTCTTTATTTCTTATCATCCCCGCTCTGCGCTACCCGCATACTCTCCCCTCGCTCGCTGCAAAGCCAATAGCTCCGCACGCAGCAAAAGGGCTCGACCGTCCGACGTCGCGAATCGCAACGTTTTCGGTACTTCGGATCAATCGCGACAACGAGATGAGCGCCGATGAGGTTCCACGATCGGACTGCGCCGACCGATTTCAGCACAAAAGTAGGTAAAATAGCCTACACCGCCAAATTTGCATGCACTTTTTTCAAAATGCAAAATCCCCCCCCCTCAAAATTACGCAAATAACTTATTATCAAATAAATACATAAAGAAATAACATTTCGGACACATGCGTCTGAAATCGTATCGGAACGACAAAAAAACGAAACGGGAAACCGGAAAGGCGATTCAGCCCGCACAAACGGCATCCATCGCACGGTCGTGCGGCTCGACCGGCAGCGCGTCGACCAGCTGGTGCGCGAAGCACACCCCAACGCAGAACGCCCGCAGTTCGGGCTGGGACAAATAGCGGTCGTAATAGCCTCTGCCGCGCCCCAGTCGCGCTCCGTCGCGCGTAAAGGCCACTCCGGGAACGACCACAAGGTCGAGCATTTCGGGCGGACACTCGTGCACGAGACCCCCGTCGACTGCCGACGCACCGACCGGCCCGCCGGACACCGCAGGTTCGGAGATACCGAACGCTCCGCGCACCAGCGCATCGGGACGGTAGTCGTAGAAGCGCATCGTGTCGCCCTCGACGCGCGGCACGACGACCCGTTTCGAGCCGCTCCAACGGCACAACGCTTCGGCGGTCGGCGGTTCGTCGGGCAGCGCGCAAAAACACGCCACGCACCGCGCCTGCGCGAACTCCGGCAAGGCTTCGACGGCAGCGAAAATCCGTTCGGCCGCCGCCCGCTTTTCATCCGGCGCCAACGCGCGGTTCCGCTGTTTCATCGCTGCTCGCAATTCGGATTTGTCCATGCGCTATTTTCTTCGATAATCTATTGTTATTCCGCAAACAATGGCTATCTTTGTTGCCGCCATTGCCGACCCTGTTTCGACAAAGGTAGCGAATTTCACGAATACAAACCAAACACACAAAACATTATGAGCTGTTTCTTAACCAAATCCTCACTCGGCAAGAAGCTGGTGATGAGCATTACGGGCGCATTTCTCGTGCTGTTCATCCTCTTCCACATGTCGATGAACCTCACGGCCATCATCTCGCCCGAAGGGTACAATGCCATCTGCCGCTTTTTGGGCGCCAACTGGTACGCTTTGGCCGGTACGGCCGTACTGGCGCTCGGCGTGCTGGTGCACTTCGCCTATGCGCTGTTGCTCACCATTGACAATTATCGCGCGCGCGGGAGCCAGCGTTACGCAGTCACGGTCACCGAGCCGGGCGTGAGCTGGGCCTCGAAAAACATGCTGGTGCTGGGATTCATCGTGCTGGGCGGTCTGCTGTTGCACCTCTTCAACTTCTGGGCGAAGATGCAGCTCGTCGAGGTATTGGGCGGCCACGCTTCGGTAGTCGGCGGACACACAATCGCTGCGACCGACGGCGCCGCACTCATCGCCTATACGTTCTCGAAATGGTACTACGTGGTTCTCTATCTGTTGTGGTTCGCCGCGCTGTGGTTCCACCTCACGCACGGCGTGTGGTCGATGTTCCAGACCGTCGGCTGGGCCAACGACACATGGTATCCGCGTCTGAAATGCGC
>CAMWYI010000143.1 GCA_947178455.1 uncultured Alistipes sp.
AACAAATACCGCACGATCAGCTACGGCAAGATACTCATCTACTCCGATTTCGTCATCATCGCCTCGTCGATGCTCGTGGGCTACCACATCGACACGGTCATCTACGGTTACGTCATGACCGCCGTCGTGGGCTACACGGTCGACATGATTATGGCGGGCAACCAACAGTCGAGCCAAGTATTCATCGTCACGCGCGACTACGAGAAAATGGCCGATGCCATCGCCAACAACGTCCACCGCGGCGTGACACTCATCGACTCGCAGGGCTGGTACTCGAAACAGACGTCGAAAATCGTCATGGTCGTGTGCCGTAAACGCGAGACCTCGATGGTGCTGAAATTCGTCAAGACGGTCGACCCGCAGGCTTTCATGACGGTGGGTTCGGTCATGGGGGTTTACGGATTGGGATTCCAGACCATACCCAAAGACTAACCCCGCTATGCTTTACGCCGACATCGTACTGCCGTTGGCCCAGCCCGCCTACACGTTCGCCGTTCCCGACGGAACGCAAGTCGCAGAGGGGCAGGCCGTCGCCGTGCAGTTCGGGCCGCGCAAATTCTACACGGGTATCGTCTGGCGGGTTCACGACCGGCGGCCCGATTTCAAACGCATCAAGTCGATTCACCGCGTTCTCTACGACCGGCCGCTGCTCTCCGAGCGGCAGCGGGCTTTGTGGGAGTGGATTGCGTCGTATTATCTGTGTTCTGTCGGCGAGGTCATGCGGTGCGCCCTGCCCTCGCTAATAAAACCGTCGGCCGATTCGGAGGAGGAGTTTTTCAAAGAGGCGTATCGGCCTCGTACGGAACGATATGTCGCCCTCGCCGACGAGCTTCGCGACCGAACGCGCCTCAACGAAGTGTTCGAGCAGTTGGAGCGGCGCGCTCCCAAGCAGTACGAAGCGCTGCTCGAAATCGCCGCCGGTACGGACGAAACGACGGACAGCTCCGACCTCTCGGGCGAAATCGCCCGTCGGCTGTTGCAGGCCGATTACGCCGTGCTGCACGCGCTGGCCCGCAAAGGCTACATCCGCGAAACGGAACATCCGCGCACGGTCGAACGGGGCGAAGCACGGTTCCGGCTGCCCGAACTGACGCCGCACCAGACCGCCGCCCTCGACGCCCTCCGCGCCCAATACGCCGCAGGCAAGGGTACGGCCCTGCTGCACGGCATCACGGGTTCGGGCAAAACCGAAATTTACATTCACCTGATTGCCGAAACGCTGGCTGCGGGAGGCGACGTCCTGCTGTTAGTGCCCGAAATCGCCCTCACGGCCCAACTCATCGAGCGCATGGAGCGGATTTTCGGCAGCCGCGTGACGGCCTACCACTCGAAACTCACCCCGCAACGCCGCACCGAAACCTACCTGCAACTCAACCGCTCCGAAGGGGGCGAATTCGTCGTCGGGGCACGTTCTGCGCTCTTTCTGCCGTTGCATCGGTTGCAGTTGGTCATCGTCGACGAAGAGCACGACCCCAGCTACAAACAGTCGGAACCGGCCCCGCGCTACAACGGCCGCGACTGCGCCGTGATGCTGTCGCGGTTGTTCGGATGCCGCACGCTGTTAGGCAGCGCGACCCCCTCGTTGGAGAGCTGGCTCAACGCCCGCAGCGGCAAATACGGCTTTGCCGAACTGACCGAACGTTACGGAGCGGCCCGTCCGCCGCGCATCGTCGTCTCCGACACGCTGCGGGCCGCCCGTCGCGGCGAACGCAAGGGGCGGTTCAATGCGATTCTGCTGGATAAAATCCATGCGGTTTTGGAGCGCGGCGAGCAGGCGATGCTCTTTCAGAACCGGCGCGGCTACTCGCCCTACGTCACCTGCACGGAGTGCGGCTGGACGGCCCGCTGCCCCCATTGCAACGTGACGCTGACCTACCACCGCGTGGGCGAACGGCTGGTCTGCCACTACTGCGGCCATACGGAACCGGTACCGGCCAAATGTCCGTCGTGCAAGGTGACGGATGTCGTGCCCGCCGGATTCGGCACCGAACAAATCGAACAGGAGCTGGCCGAGCTCTTTCCGCAGGCGCGGGTCGCCCGCCTCGACCGCGACAACGCCACCTCCGAACGGGCCTACAACGCCATTATCGCCGATTTCGCAGCCCGCCGCACCGACCTGCTGGTCGGCACGCAGATGATTACCAAAGGATTCGACTTCGGCGGCGTATCGCTGGTCGGCATCCTCAACGCCGACAACCTGCTCAACAACCCCGATTTCCGCGCGGCCGAACGGGCTTTTCAGCTGATGACGCAGGTAGCCGGACGCGCCGGACGCCGCGACGACAGCGGCGAGGTGGTCATCCAGACGGCCGAACCCGGGCACCCCGTCATCCGGCAGGTCGCGGCGGGCGATTACGAAGCGATGGCCCGCTCGCAGCTGGCCGACCGCAAAGCGTTTTTTTATCCGCCCTACGCGCGTCTGACCGCCCTCACGCTGCGCTACCGCGACCTCGCGCTGCTGCGCCGTGCCGCCGGAGCACTGGCCGAACGCCTGCGCGCCCGTTTCGGACGCCGCCTGCTGGGGCCTATGGCGCCGCCGGTCGACCGCATCCGCAACGAATACCTGCTGGGGCTGCTGCTGAAAATCGAAAACGGTGCGTCGTCGGCACGGGCCCGCGAAATCCTGCGCGAAGAGTTGCAACGTTTTTCGGCCATGCCCGATTTCAAGAACATCACGATTCTCGCCGATGTCGACCCGCTCTGACTGGTTCCGCCCGCTGCTGCGGCTGTTGTTTCCCGAACGCTGCGCCGTGTGCGGGCACGAATTGTCGTCGGGCGAACGGACGATTTGCACCCTCTGCCGCGTGACGGCTCCGCTGACGGGCTACTGGCGGCAAGCCGAAAATCCGGTGTGGGAGCGCTGCCGCAACCTGCTGCCCGTGCATCGGGCATCGGGTTTTCTCTTTTTCCGGTCATCGGGCGGCTGGCGGCGGTTGATTCACGGATTCAAATATCGCGGCGCATGGCGCACCGCCCGCATGATGGGCGAATGGTACGGCCGCGAACTCCGCACGAGCGGACTTTACGACGACGTGGATGCGGTCGTGCCGCTGCCCCTGCATCCGTTCAAACGGCTGCGGCGCGGCTACAACCAGTCGGAATACATCGCCGAGGGAATCGCCCGTCAGTTGGGCGTGCCGGTCGAACGCACGGCCGTCTACCGCAAACGCAACACGGCCGAACAGGCGCGCAAATCACGGCACGAACGGGCCGGAAATGTCGAAAACGCCTTCGCCGTCCGGCATCCCGCACGGCTCGCGGGGCGGCACGTGCTGCTGGTCGACGACGTGATGACCACCGGTTCGACCCTGCTGTCGTGCGCCGAAGCGATGTTGCAGGCCGCGCCCGACTGCCGCATCAGCATCGCCGCGCTGGCGGTGGTGCACCGCGAGCTGGGCAAGAAAGAATGAGCGGCAACGACCGACGTTTCGTTGCGGACGCAGCCTGCGAACGGCACGCCAAAGGCGGGCCTTCGCCGCCGGAGGCTGCGGCCCGCACGACGCAAAGCGTCGCTATCTTGTTCGAAGTGCGCGCTTCCCGACGATCGGGAACAAGCCGACTTTCCGTAGCGCTTAAAACGGCGTTCTCAACGCCGAAAATTCGGAAAAAATCATTACTTTTGCGAGAAGATCCCTCCGCTGAACGAAACGATGGCTAAAAATTACACCCCTTCGACCCGAAACCGCGAATCGTTCGAGGCCCTGACCGACGCCAACGTGCCGCCGCAGGCCGTCGAACTCGAAGAAGCCGTGCTCGGCGCGCTGATGCTCGAAAAAGACAGCGTCATCGCCGTACAGGAGTTCGTCACGCCCGATTCGTTCTACACCGAAGAACACCGCCTGATTTACAAGGCGATCGAAGAGCTGTCGATGGAACTGAAACCCATCGACCTGTTCACCGTCACCGAGCGGCTCAAAGCCAAAAAGGAGCTGAAAAAAATCGGCGGAGCCTCGTACTTGGCCCAGCTGACGCAGAAAGTCGGTTCGGCGGCCAACGTCGAGTTCCACGCCAAAATCATCGCCCAGAAATACGTCCAGCGCGAGCTGATTCGTTCGGCGACCGAAATCCAGCGGCGTTCCTACGACGAATCGACCGACGTGACGGAGCTGATAGGCTTCGCCGAAGGGGAGATTTTCAAGGTCTCGGAGGGACACGTCAAACGTTCGGTGCAGTCGTCCAAAGACATCCTCGCACGGGCGTTGTCGCAAATCGAGGAGGCGTCGAAAAACGCCAGCGCGTTCAACGGCGTGCCGTCGGGATTCATGTCCATCGACCGCGTGACGCTCGGCTGGCAGTTGTCGGACCTCATCATCATCGCAGCCCGTCCGTCGATGGGTAAAACGGCCTTCGTCCTCTCGATGGCCCGCAACATGGC
>CAMWYI010000144.1 GCA_947178455.1 uncultured Alistipes sp.
GTGAAGTATTTGTAGCTGCGGCCCGTGTCGGGATTGACGCGGCCCGTCATGCAGACGCCCAGTCCGAGAATTTTGCCGCGATCGACGCCGCAGGTCGCGATGAATTGTTCGATGTTCGTGCAGATATGTTCGATGCACTGCGGGCGGTCGAGCAATTCGAACGACAGGTCGACCTGCTCTTTGATGATGTTGTTTTGCAGGTCGGTAATCAGAAACGTCATGTTGTCACGGCCGACGTTTACACCGGCGAAATAGATGGCCGAGTTCGCCAGCCCGAAGATATTGGGACGGCGTCCGCCCGGCGTTTCCACTTTGCCCAAGTCGCACACGATGTTCTCCTCGACCAGTTCCTGCACTAATTTGGTGATGGTCGGCACGCTGATATGCAGCTCTTTCGTCAACTCCGAGAGGGTGCATTTGCCGTTTACGGCCATGTGGGCGATGATATTGCGTTTGATGAGGTTGTTCTTATGGGTAATACCCTTCAAGGCATCTTCTTCGTGCTTGTTGAAAAACTCGGTCAGCGAGGTCATGATTCGTTGCGCATTTTTAATTTACTTTGCAAATTTAGTAAATATATTTAATAAATACAACGGGCGATTGGCGGAAATCCGAAATTTTCGGGCCCGAATGCCGGAATACGAAAAAGGGACGCCTTTCGTCGGGCATCCCTTTTCGTTCGGTTGCGTGAGCTGTTACAAGGTCGATTTCGATTCGACCGTCGCTTCGGCATCCACCTTTTTGATGAGGCCTTGCAGCACATTGCCCGGCCCGAGTTCGGTGAACTCCGTGATTCCGTCGGTCAGCATGTTGCGCACGATGTATGTCCAGCGCACCGGTGCGGTCAGTTGGGCAATCAGGTTGGCTTTGATGACGGCCGGATCCGTGTAGGGTTTCGCGTCCACGTTTTGGTAGATAGGGCAGATCGGCGTTTGGAACGGGGCTTCGTTGATAGCCTTTTCCAGTTCCTGTTTTGCGGGTTCCATCAGGGGCGAGTGGAATGCACCGCCCACCGGCAGGCGCAAGGCCCGCTTGGCTCCGGCGGCTTTGGCTTTTTCGCAAGCGGCGTCGACCGCTTCGACGGCACCCGAAATCACCAGCTGTCCCGGGCAGTTGTAGTTGGCTGCGACGACGACCCCTTTGGTCGATGCGCAGATTTCTTCGACGGCGGTATCGTCCAGACCGAGAATGGCGGCCATCGTGCCGGGCTGCGCTTCGCAGGCGGCCTGCATCGCTTGAGCACGTTTCGATACGAGTTTCAGTCCGTCCTCGAACGAGAGGGCACCGGCAACGACCAATGCCGAAAATTCGCCCAGCGAGTGGCCAGCGACGGCATCGGGCTTCACGCCGAGTGCTTTGGCCATGATGACCGAGTGCAGGAATACGGCGGGTTGGGTGACTTTGGTCTGTTTCAGTTCGTCGGGCGTTCCCGCGAACATGATGTCCGTAATGCGGAATCCGAGAATTTCGTTCGCTTTCTCGAAAAGCTCTTTTGCGACGGGCACGTTGTCATAGAGGTCTTTGCCCATTCCGACGGCTTGAGCGCCTTGACCCGGAAAAACGTATGCGTGTTTCATGGTTTCTGCAATTTTTGAGTTTGCAAGCGCAAAGATACGAATTTATTTCTTAACTTTGCACCGCAACGGTTCGCAAAGGACGTTCGTGTCCGGCGCGATGAAAAGGGAATGCCGTGAGAATCGGCAGCAGTTCCCGCTGCTGTAAGTCCTCGATTGGTTCCGCAACAGGTTGTGCCACTGGTCTTCGCGACCGGGAAGGCGTTGCGGACGGGACGAGCCAGAAGACCTGCCTTTGCATCTTCCTCTGTCGGAAGAATCTTTATTTTCGAGCGCATCTGCGGAGAACGGAGCATCGGTCGGTATGGTTTCCTATATATTAGGTATTCGTTCGACGGTCGTCCGGCGCAGCCGATGCGCGACGCGAAGAGAAGTTTCGATTCCGAAGAGGCCGGAACCGAATTTTTTATTTTAGTTGTTTCACTAAAACAAACAAAACGATGAAAAAACTTTTCTTTTTGGCTTTCGTCGCCTTTGCTGCGGCCGCTTGCTCGGATGACAAGGAGATGCCGAGCCCGGATACTTTCGTGACGGTCGATTTCGAAAATGTACCTGCTTCGATGCTGGCCGGCCCGACCTCTTACGGGGATAATTGCTACGAGGTCATGTATAAAGACGGCGAGCCGTTCATCGCGTGGACCGACCCCGCATCGGGCTTGTCGATCGGCATTCAGCTGGGCTTGAGTTGGGGTGCTTCCGAAGAGACGCACGAAATGACGAACGGTGCGACTTTCCCGTCCAACTGGAACATCCGTTCCAATCCGGCGGACAAGTCGGGCGATTGGTGGCACAGCTATCAGAATCAGTGCAGCGTGTACAATACTGCATCGACCGATAGCGCGAACACGGAGGCCGGTCACAGCGGCTCCAATTTCATCGTGGCATACGAAAGCACCTACTTGGGAAAGGCCGGTGAATGCACTTTGCCGGAGGGAACGGAAAAAACGTTTGTCGATATGTGGGTCTGCAACACCTCGTATGATTATGGCAACATTACCATCGGCAATGCCTACTGCACTCCGCTGAAAGAGAGCAACGGTTGGTTCAAGCTGGTCGTTCGGGGATACCGGGCCGGTGCGGATGAACCGGTGGCGGAAGACGAAATCTATTTGGCCGATTATCGGAGCACCGCCGGTTTCTGCCTCGACAAATGGACTTATTTCGATTTGACGAATATCAAACAGCAGCCGGTCAATCGCATCGATTTTCATTTTGAGGGCTCCGATACCGGCGATTTCGGGCTGAATACTCCGGCCTATGTCTGCATCGACGACATTCGGTTGGTGAAGTAGAGCCTATCCGCACCGGCGAGCGGTCGATTCGTCGGAACCGGTCGGGGCGGTGTCGAAGAATCGGTATGAGTGCCCCAGATGCCGGAAAAAGCCCCTGCGAGCCTGCCTGCTTGCAGGGGCTTTTTTATTCAGGGACGGGGATTTCGAGCGGGTGAAAGGGTGCGGAGTTGTCCGGCTGTTTGTCAGGGCTCCCATTCCACGATGCCGCCGACCGGATGCGCCTGCCGCCAAGCCGCGAATTCGTCCCACGTGCGCACACCGTCGCGAATGACCGCTTGGTAGTATTCGATACTCATGATTTTCAGGTCATCGGGCGTCTCGAATTTCAGCCGCAGAATGGCCTCGCGCCGCTCGTTGGTCAGCGCGGCGGCGATGCGGTCGGCTACCCGCTCGAAATAACCGTCATAGCGCGACCCGCGCACGATGTGAATCAGGTCGATTTGCCATTCGTCGCCCGTTTCGTCGCGATACCACGCATGCCATTCGACGCAGGCTTCGTCCGTGTCGAGCAGGTTGCCGTATTCGATGCGCACGATGCCCGGCAGTGCCGCCAGACGTCCCATTACCTCGAAATCCGCCCGAAGGTCGATAGCGTCGGAGTAGATATGGAAATCCAAATCCCGATGTTTGGCCAGCAGCCCCATGCGCATGGAGCCGACTTGCTGCACTTCGGCGCCGATAGCGTGCCAAAGCCCGTGCAGGTCGAGCGTGTCGATGATGATTTTCGCGCGGCGGGTGTTTTCCGCCGCGCGTTGCGTGTAGTGTTCCATGTAAATCGAAATTAATATCCGAGTATCCGCAGCATCGAACGATAGGACTGCTCCTTGGCGAACAGACGGGTGTAGTATTCGTTGTCTTTGTCGCGGTCGATGATGACATGTTTCGGGGCCGGTATCAGGCAGTGCTGGATGCCGCCGAAACCGCCGATGGATTCCTGATAGGCTCCCGTGTGGAACAGCCCGATATACTGCGTGTTGCCTTTTTCCAGTTTGGGCAGGAAAATGGCGTTGGTGTGGCACTCGGCATTGTAGAAATCCTCGCTGTCGCAGGTCAGCCCTCCGAGGAATACGCGCTGGTACTCCTTGTCCCAGTTGTTGATGGCCAGCATGATGTAGCGCTGGTTGATGCCCCACGTATCGGGCAGGGTAGTGATGAACGACGAGTCGATCATGTACCAGTTCTCGCGGTCGTTCTGCTGTTTTTGGTTGACGATAGAGTAAAGCGCCGCACCGCTTTCGCCGACGGTGAATGAACCGAATTCGGTGAAGATGTTGGGTTCTTCGACACCGTTGCGCTGGCAGATGTTTTTGATTTGGGCGACGATTTCTTCGGTCAGATATTCGTAGTCGTACTCGAAGTTCAGCGAGTTTTTGATGGGGAATCCGCCGCCGATGTTGAGGCTGTCCAGCTCGGGGCAAATCGCTTTCAGTTCGCAGTAAACGTTGATGCACTTCGACA
>CAMWYI010000145.1 GCA_947178455.1 uncultured Alistipes sp.
AAACGCTTTCAGAAGTGTCTGTTCGGTACGGGAGCCTTTGATGCTCTTTTCCATGGATGTCGATTTTTAGGATTTGTCGAGCAAATATAGAGAAAAGGAGGCGAGCCCCGAACGTGTTTTTCCGAATTAGCCTATTTGGCTTATTGATAAGTCTTTACTGGAAATTCAAAAGCTCGGAAATATCTTCGCGGAACGTCGCATAGTCCGTCGGCAGATTCATCGTGTCCGCCGCATCGGATGGGAGAATCCGATAGCCCGGAAGTGCGACCCATACCGGTATGGCTTCGGTTTCGTAGGTAATATGCCCGTCGGGGTAGGCAGTCAGCGTAATTCGGGCCATCAGACCGCCGTCGCAGTAACGCTGGCGTTGGTTCGATACGAAGTTGCCCAACGAATAGAAAACGACGTGGGTGGAATCGGCTTCGTAAGTTTGTACGACGTGCGGATGACTTCCGATAATCAGGTCGGCACCGGCTCGCCGCAGGCTGCGGGCGATAGCGCGTTGTCGGGCACTCGGGTGTCGTTCGTATTCGTTTCCCCAGTGGATGCAGACGGCAACGCATCGGGCTCCATTCGTGCGGGCTGCGGCGATGTCGGCGGTCATGCGCACCGTGTCGATGAAATTGACCGCTGCACCCTGCGGAACAGGCAGTCCATTGGTTGCATACGTATAGTTGAGCAGTGCAATGGGGATTTCGCGCGAATCGAGCAACCAAAGCGGGTGGTGGGCGGCGCGGTCGAGCGAATCGGTGAATACGCCGGTCCGCAGAATCCCGCAGCTGTCCAGCACTTCGGCTGTCGTGGCGATACCGACGGCACCTCCGTCGCAACAATGATTGTTGGCCATGACGGCGACATCGACCCCTGCATCGTGCAGCGCTTCGGCCAAAGCTACCGGCGAACGGAAACGGGGGTAGCCCGCATAATCGTCGGAACGGGTCAGCGTGGTTTCTAGATTGACGACGACCCAATCGGCTTGGTCGAATCGGGAACGCAAAGCGGCGAAGACGGGCGAATAATCGAATCCGTTGCCTTTGCGTGCGGCCGTGATTTGGGGCAGGTGCTGCATGACGTCGCCCGCGAACAGCAGGCGCACACTCACCGGCTCCGGCAACGGAATGTTGCTTGAATCCTGCTGTATCCGCAGCGGGAGGGCACACAGCAGACCGATGCAAACGGCCGTAACGATGCGACATGCGAAAGACATAGGCCGGTCAGGATTCGGATTTTCGTTTCGGATTAGCGGGGAACCAGCCTTTTGCAACCCGTTTGCGTTGTTGGAACAGTTCGCCGATGCTCCAAAACGACGATGCGCCCCACACGGCCAAAAGCGACGACCAAAGAATGTGCTTCACGGCAATCGAACCGATAACGGCCGCAATGCCCATGAGCAAAAAGGCCCACCAGCAGCGGACGCCGAAATAATACTCGCCTTTGATGACCAGCGGATGAAACAGCCCGATGATGAGGAATGTAGCGATGCCGATAACCAGTCCGGTCACGTTGTATTCCGCAAGAAAATCCATAAACGTCTGATTTGAATCGAAACGGGCGGAAGTCCGCACAAACGCACCTCCGCCCGCAGAGTTCGGTCATTCGCTCGGTTAGCGAACGACGATTTGCAACGGAGTTTCGACAGCTGCTTTCGTCTCGTTGAGTTTTTCGAGCCAATCCTCCATGTCGTCCACACCGCCTTGACTCCAACCGGTACCGGCGTAGTAGGTCAGCGTTTCGTTCGGTTCGACGTTTTTCACCGCCAGCGCATGTCCGGCTGCATCGGGCAGAATTTCAGCTCCCTGCAACAGCACGGCACCGTAAATATCGCCGTCCCGCACGGGGTCTTTCGAGTCCGATGCCGGTTCGCAGATAGCGACCCAGTCTTCGCCGGTCAGCGTTTGCTTCACGTCGTGGCGCACGAATCCGGCCGCTACGGGCAGTTCCGTGAAATCGCCCGTGTAGATGCACTCCATTTTATTGAAATGCTGGTTGGCATCGAGCGTGATGATTTTGGTCAGTGCGACCGTCTTGTCGCCGATAGCGAACGGCGCATAGGTCAATTCGACCGATGTGCGGACAGGGCCGTTGTCGAGCGTTTTGCAGGTTTGATAGTTGTGCGGCAGGAGGAAAAGTTTTCCGTCGATGAACGGCACCGACGAACCGCCGCCCAGCGTGCGGCCGACTTTGTAGCAGTCCATGCCGTCGCCGTAGTTGTGGTGGTAGTCGCCTTTGGCATACCATTCGTCGATGACCAGTTTGTCGGTGCATTTCACCCATACGTCGATGCCCGGCGTAACCAGCATCTCGCCCGGAGCAGTTTCCAAAGCGGGCCCATAGAGACGATAGGCGACTTTGTTGTTCTCCCACGCATAATCGTCGTAACGTTCGGGAACCTGACGGCCGAATGCTTCGGCCGGATAGTCGTCGCGGCGGCCTTCGCGAACAATGAACCGTTCGGTTTTACCGGCGTCGATGTCCGTCTGGAAAATCAGAGCCTGCGGTTCGGTTTCGCCGCGATAGACGACCTGCGACGGGATTTGTTCGTTGTCGGCGTTCAGCACGACGACTGCCGACGGCGAGAAGTTCGCGAGTTGGTTCCATGCGATTTCTACGGTTGCATGGTCGAGGTCGATGTCCGCGCAGTTGGTTACTTCGACCGTCGCGCTGGGCGAGCAGGCGCCGAAGAGCAAGGACACAGTGAATAAAAGCAGTGTTTTTTTCATAAGTCGTTTTGTATTAGGGTACGACAAATGTACGTTTTTTTTGCGCAACGGACAACCCGTGCGGAATTATTTGCCGATTTTCTGTTGATTTTTCCGGAAATGTTACTAATTTTACACGATGAAAGGCGCTGTATCTTTCTTTGAAAACCTTGATAGAATTACGACAACTTAATAAATAACCTGAATGAAACAGTTTAACGACGACAACTTCCTGTTGCAGACGCCTGCGGCGGAACGTCTCTACCACGAGCATGCGGCCAAAATGCCGATTATCGACTATCACTGCCACTTGATTCCCGAATACGTGGCCTCGAATCACCGGTTCGAGAACCTCTCGAAAATCTGGTTGGAGGGCGACCACTACAAGTGGCGTGCCATGCGCACGAACGGTGTCGACGAACGTTTCTGCACGGGCAAGGATACGACCGACTGGGAGAAGTTCGAGAAATGGGCCGAAACCGTGCCTTATACGATGCGCAATCCGTTGTATCACTGGACGCATCTCGAATTGAAAACCGCTTTCGGCGTTACGAAACTGCTGAATCCGTCGACGGCCAAAGAAATTTACGACGAATGTACGGCCAAATTGCAGCAGCCCGAATACTATGCGCGCGGCCTGATGCAGCATTACAACGTCGAGGCCGTTTGCACGACCGATGATCCGGTCGATTCGCTCGAACACCACATCAAGGTGGCGCAGGACGGTTTTTCGGTCAAGATGTTGCCGACATGGCGTCCCGACAAGGCAATGGCGGTTGAAAATCCCGCGAATTTCCGCGCCTATATCGAAAAGCTGTCGGCTGTTTCGGGCGTAACGATTGCGAAGTTCGCCGACGTCATCGACGCCCTGCGTGTCCGGCACAAATTCTTCGAGTCGGTCGGCTGCCGTTTGTCCGATCACGGAATCGAAGAGTTCTATGCCGAAGATTATACGCAGGCCGAAATCGACGCTATTTTCAATAAAGTATATGGCGGCCAGACGCTGACGCACGAGGAGATTCTGAAATACAAGACCGCCATGATGGTCGAATTTGCCGTCATGGACTGGGAAACGGGCTGGACGCAACAGTTCCACTACGGTGCTATCCGCGACAACAACTCGCGCATGTTCAAACAGTTGGGCCCCGATACGGGATTCGACTCCATCGGCGACTTCACGGTCGGCAAAAAGATGTCGAAATTCTTTGACTTGCTCGACCGCAACGACAAACTGACGAAGCCGATTATCTACAACCTCAATCCGCGCGATAACGAACTGGTCGCCACGATGCTGGGCAACTTCCAAGACGGACGCTACGGAGCCGGCAAGATTCAGTTCGGTTCGGGCTGGTGGTTCCTCGACCAGAAAGACGGCATGGAGAAGCAGATGAATGCGCTTTCGACGCTCGGGCTGTTGAGCCGGTTCGTCGGCATGCTGACCGACTCGCGTTCGTTCCTCTCGTATCCGCGCCACGAGTACTTCCGCCGTACGCTTTGCAACCTCTTAGGCAACGACATCGAGCAGGGGCTGCTGCCCGCCTCGGAGATCGACTTCATCGGCCGCGAGATCGTCGAGGGCGTATGTTACCGCAATGCCAAGAAC
>CAMWYI010000146.1 GCA_947178455.1 uncultured Alistipes sp.
CCCGTGTACCCCTCGTGCAGTCCGATTACGCGGTAACCCTTGCGCAGAAATGTTTTTGCGACACTGCCGACCACCGTGTTCATGCCGGGAGCCGGCCCGCCGCCGGTCAGAATAGCGATTGCTTCTTTCATGATTCTTATTGAATTTAAGTGATAACGTTCTGAAAATTCGTCTGCTTTAATGAGTGTCCAAAGATACGTTTTTTTTCGAGACGCGCCGCGCGAATCCGCATTTATTCCGCGCATATCGAAAAAAAGCGGGGCAATCTCCGCAAGGAAATCGCCCCATCCGAATGTGTAGCGTGCTATCGTTTACTTAACGACGGTCACATTCACGGCCTGTTCGCCTTTGGCGCCTTCGGCAACCTCGAACTCCACCGTCTGACCCTCGTTAAGCGACTTGAAACCTTCTGCCGCGATTCCCGAGTAGTGCACGAAAATCTCCTTGCCGCTCTCTTCCGTAATGAATCCGTAGCCTTTCTTGCCATCGAACCATTTTACAGTACCTGTCATAAAGCTTGAAAAATAATTAAAGTGTTAAAAACATCTGCAAAGTAACGCAAAAAACCAACAGCGGCAAAACTTTTCGGCCGGTTTTTTCGTCCGATGCAATAAAAATTCGTATCTTTGACTTCGCCTTAGATACTTCGTCTCGGTATAATCAAGCTATCGCTTGCTTTTGCACTCGACTTTTCGTATCTTTACCACATCGAATTTTCACTTACGACCATGAACAGGAAACTGAAACTCGCATTGGCAGCATTATTGGGCTTCTCGACAGCCTGCTCCACCGTAAAAAACGCCTCGTCGAAAAAGAGCGACGATACCGCAGCTCCTGTCGATACGGTCGAAGTCTCCCGTCGCGTCGTCGTCATGTACGGCGTCCGTCCGCCGGTTCAAGCGACCGGTCACCGGTCGTTGAGTTCCGTCCTGCAAGAGAACGACACCGCAACGGAAACGGAGCGCACATCCGACATGCAACAATCCAAAACGCCGTCCGAAAACTGATTCGGCGATTTTCTCCATGTTTTCCCGACGCAGACTGGCACTTCGGAAACGGTGGGCTCTCGATTTTTTTGCCGACCTATACGCCGAAACCGTCGCCGAACATCAGCTCGATACGCTCTTTTGGGAGTGCACCTTGCGATGCAATCTCGCATGCCGTCATTGCGGAAGCGATTGCCGTGTCGCTCCCGACGTGCCGGACATGCCCGCCGCCGATTTTCTGAAAGTGCTCGACAAACAAATCACGCCCCACGTCAATCCGGCCGAAGTGCTCGTCATCTTTTCGGGCGGCGAAGTTTTGGTGCGCGACGATTTGGAGGAAGTTGGAGCCGCAGTAACGCGGCGCGGCTACACATGGGGCATGGTGACCAACGGCATGGCCCTGACGCCACAACGTTTCGAGCGGTTGATGCAAGCCGGATTGCGAAGCATCTCTATCAGTTTGGACGGTTTCGAGCAACAGCACAATTACCTGCGATGCCATCCGTTGAGTTTCGAGTGGGCCCTGCAAGCCATACGGCTCGTCGTTCGGGAACCGTCGTTGGCTTACGACGTAATCACTTGCGCCACAAGCGCCTTGATTCCGCATTTGAAGGAATTTCGCGACATGCTGATTGCCGAGGGGGTGAAACACTGGCGGATTTTCTCGATTTTCCCGATGGGGCGGGCCCGCGACGATGCTTCGCTACGCATGACCGACGAGGAATTCCGCACGCTGCTGGAATTCATCCGCCGTACCCGTCGCGAAGGGAAAATCGACGTCAGTTATGCCTGCGAAGGTTTTTTGGGCGACTACGAAGCCGAAGTGCGCGACCATTTCTACCAATGCGCCGCCGGAATTTCGGTCGCCTCGATTCGGGTGGACGGTTCGATTTCGGGCTGTACGTCCATTCGCGCCAACTTTCATCAAGGCAACATCTATCGCGACGACTTCTGGGATGTTTGGGAGCATCGTTTCGAGCCGTTCCGCAACCGCCAATGGACCCAAAAAGGGGAGTGCGCCGACTGCCGGATGTTCCGCTACTGCATGGGCGGCGGCATGCACCTGCACGATGACAACGGCGACCTGCTCTATTGCCATTACCGGAAATTATAGCCGCCTCGGTTCCGGCCTAACACCGGATTACCGCCGGAGAAATGCGGCATATCGTCGCAATTAATAAAACGCTCGAAGAAAATAAATTCAAAAAAATTTTGCGCTTTCGGCAATTATTTTGTTCCTTTGTGATATTAAAATAATATCATTTCAAAATCTCGAACGATTATGGAGAAAAAAAACTTCACGTACACAGGTTGGAAAGCGAGCGGCATTCCGATGTTGCTCCTCCATTTGGGCGCATTGGCAGCAAGCATTTTTCTAATCGTGCAAGGCGGAATCCTGCTCTCCGAAGAAATCCGCATCACGCTCGGCGGCTGGCTGTTGGCGCTCGGCATCGCAGGGTTCATCGTCACGTGCATCGGATTAGGTGGGTTCATGTTGCTGGAGCCCAACGAAGCACGTGTCATCGTCTTTTTCGGTAATTATCGAGGCACGTTCTACGAAACGGGCTATTGGTGGATCAATCCGTTCACCTCGGCGAAAAAAGTATCCGTTCGGGCCCGCAACCTCAATATCGACCCCATTAAAGTCAACGACAAAACAGGCAATCCGATTCTGATCGGATTGGTGTTGGTTTGGCGCATCAATCGCGAAAACATCTACAAAGCCATTTTTGAAATCGACTCCGCATCGGGTGCGTCGGCCGACGTCGCCGCATCAACGACGGTCATGAAAAATCTCGAAAATTTCGTGCGTGTCCAAAGCGACGCCGCCCTGCGGCAGGTGGCCGGTCTGTATGCCTATGACAATAACGGAGTTGCGGCGGATGAAGTCACCCTGCGCTCGAACTCCGAGAAAATCAACGAACAACTGGAACAGACGCTCGACGAACGACTTTCGATAGCCGGTATCGAGGTCATCGAAGCCCGTATCAACTACTTGGCCTATGCGCCCGAAATCGCCGCCGTGATGTTGCGCCGCCAGCAGGCCGATGCCATCATCGCCGCCCGCGAGAAAATCGTCGAGGGTGCCGTTTCGATGGTGCACATGGCCCTCGACCGATTGAACGAAAACAAAATCGTCGAACTGGACGAAGAACGCAAAGCCGCTATGGTCACCAATCTGTTAGTCGTTTTGTGTGCGGATGAATCGGCCCAGCCCGTCGTGAATGCCGGAACGATGTATCATTGATTCGCACGGAATGGCCAAAGAGGGAAATACCAAGAATTTCGTGCTGCGCGTAGATGCTGCGACGATGCAGGCATTGGAGCAATGGGCCGGAGACGAGTTCCGCTCGATCAACGGCCAGCTCCAATGGATTATCGCCGAGGCTCTGCGGCAAGCGGGACGTACCCCCAAACAAAAATCGGAGCAGGCGCACGCTGACGAAAAATAACGTGTGCCCACTCCGTTTCTCACATTCAGTTTTTCAGCGATATTTTTCGCGCAATAGCGTCGCCAGTTCGGGCATTCCGTCGGCGGCGCGTTTGCGTATAACGGTCAGCGGATTTCGAATACCCGACACGTCGGGCGTACCGGGGTCGACCACAAAAATCGGTATCTCGGGCCGCACGTAGCGCACCAGCGACGCCGCCGGATAAACCGCCAGCGAAGTCCCGACGACCACCATCAAATCCGCTTCGGCCGCGATTTCGGCCGCCCGCTCGAACGCGGGCACCGCTTCGCCGAAAAAGACGATATGGGGCCGCAACAACGCCCCATCGGGAGCCGCAGCATCCAGCGATTGTTCCCAACCGTCAAGCGACACAATCAGCTCCGGGTCGCGCTCGGAACGCAATTTCGTCAACTCACCGTGCAGGTGGATTACGCGGGTCGAACCGGCCCGTTCGTGCAGATTATCGACATTCTGCGTTACGACTTCGACCGCAAAATCCCGTTCCAGCTCCGCAATCGTCCGATGTCCGGCATTAGGTTCGGCCGCCAGCATTTCGCGACGGCGTTCGTTGTAAAACCGCACGACCGTAGCACGATTCCGCGCCAATGCTTCGGGCGTGCAAACATCCTCGATACGATAATTCGCCCACAGTCCCTCCGCATCGCGGAAAGTGGACAATCCGCTGTCGGCACTCACACCGGCACCCGTAAAAACGACTAATTTTTTCATCGCAAATCCCGATTCAACGAAAAAAGATTTCCGCACGGCTCGTGCGAAAATCTTTCCGAAAATTCGTCGGGGAGACTGGATTCGAACCAGCGACCTCCAACTCCCGAAGCTGGCGCGCTA
>CAMWYI010000147.1 GCA_947178455.1 uncultured Alistipes sp.
GGAAACAGCGGGTCGGTGGCGTTCATGTTCGAGCACAAGTGCGTGTTCAAGTTCCGGCCGGCCGCCGGCGTCGACCCCGAAGAACTCGAATTGGACATGATCGACTTGGGTGTCGATGAGTTCTACGCCGAAGAAGACGGCGTAACCGTTTACGCTCCCTACGAATCGTTCGGCGCCATTCAGAAGTGGCTGGACGACCGTGGTTACGAAATCGTATCGGGTGAGGGCGTGCGCCTGCCGACCGACACCAAAGAGTTGGATGCCGAAGGTCGCGAATCGGTCGAGAAACTGGTCGAGCGTCTCGAAGAGGACGACGACGTGGTGAACGTCTACCACAACATGAAGGAGGACGACGCAGCCGAAGAATAGGCAAGTCTCGGAATTCAGAATTCAAAATTATCTGCGATGCTCATTGCGTCGCAGATTTTTTTGTATCGGTTTTAAGAAAACCGTTTTAAGCGCGAAGGACGGACGTGGGACTTCGGAAGGTTACTGCGCCGCCACGGTAGAAAAATAAATTTGCTTTTCTGCTCGGTTTTTCCTACTTTTGTGAAAACATACTGAAAGCGCATCGGCTTTTCTTCTTTGTTCGAAATTTGGACACTTTGGCTCAAGGAGGAATTTAAGTTGATGCTCGCGCTGTTTTACGGCGTGGGCATTTTTCTTCAATTTTCCTTGTGGGCAGTCCAAAGCCTCGAACAAAAATTGAGTGATTTGCCCGCTTTTTTTATGTTCGGATACGAACGGCCAGAGCGCTGCTCGACGACCGCCCGTAGCACGTAACGGCGCAGAAAACCTCTGAAACACAGAGACGGTCTATCGCGCTAATAAAAAAGCGGGCCGAACCGGCAGGGAAATCGTTTGTGGCGATTCGGTCATTCTGTCCCGAAACTGCCTTTATAACTTCGCCTGAATGACCGTCTGATTCCCGCCGGTTTCGGTCCGCTTTCTTTGGTTCGGTCGAAATTCAGTCGAATCGGACGAACCGCCCCCGTCCGGTCAGGCAATAGGGGCAAAAATCGGGTTCGTGGTCTATGCCGCAAAGGCATCCGCAGACGGGACACACGGCATAGGTGCGCACGGTGTCCTGCGGCGCGAGCTGCATGCGGCTTTGCTGCATCAGCCGGATGTGCTGGTAGTCGCTGGCATCGGAGCGGGCCAGTATCAAGGCCGCATAGCGGTTGCCGGCCGACAGCGCACGGCGAATCTCCTTGCCGCGCCGCGTACAGAGCGACCGCTGGTCGTAGGAAATGCTCCGTTCGAGGTTGCCGTCGGTCGTGCCGCGAAACACCACCACCCTGACCGGCGGCGCGTAATGCCCGCCCAAGCGGACGATAGCCTCGGCGCATTTGCCCTCGTGCACCCGTTCGGAGAGAGCCATAGCCCGAAACAGCCGCGCGTGATGCTCGTGGTGTTCGCAGTGGGCGATGTCGGCGAAGTATTCGTATTGCATCGACTTGGCATGCTTGCGGCGGCCGCAGGCGTCGAGGTCAGCGAGCGTTTCGGCGTATCGCGAATCCGGCGCGGGCCGGTCGTCGTGTTTGTGGGTCGCGGCATAGTAAATCCATGCCAGAATGGCGGTCGAGACGGCGAATAACAACAGAATAAGCAGGGGACGTACTTTCATGACGGACGCAACATTGGAAAATGCGTCGAAAAGTGCATCTTTTGTGCCACAGCCTTGCGGTTCGTGCGGCGCGCGGTCAGCGGAGGTAGACGAATACCGGCAGGCTTCGCCCGCAGCCGCCCCGATAACGCCGGTTGTCGTAGGTCGGCAGCGGTTTTCCGTCGGCGGGGTCGAGCAGCCAGCGCCGGATGTAGACGTCGCAGTATTCGGCGTGCAGGGTCGTGTCCGCCGCGATGCGGTCGTGCATCTCCCAGCCGTTGCGCCGGAAGCGGTTGCCGTGACCCGATTTTTCGGCGCGAGCCGTCGCGTCGCGGAACCCGTGCACGGAAACTTTGTCGGGCCGGAATCTGCCCAAGACGACCATGGCGGTGTTGGGATGTTCCTCGCGCAGGAATTGCAGCACCCAGTCGGCCGTGTCCTCGCGGTGGCAGAGCAGCAGCCCCAGCGTGTCACACGTGCGGCGGTAACGGGCCGACAAGGTGCCTTCGACGTAAAGATAGCCGTTGCCGGGCTCGGTGAAGTGCGGGAAAAAGCGGTCGCCGTGATAGAGCAGCGCGAAATCGAGCCCGTCGAGCTGGTTGAGCGTACGGTGGAGGTAGGCGTAATAGTTGCGGCTGGCCCGCACGAGGTCGCGGACGACCGCTTCGTTTTCGACGCCATAGAGCGCGACGATAGGCAGGGACATGGAGTCGATGACGGCGGCCATGCGGTTGATTTTGCGGCGGTAGCGTTCCGAATCCCAGCGCAGACGGCCTGCGGGCGTGAAATCGGTGTCGTTGTAGAACGGCGAAACGACGGTATCGTACAACCGGTCGACGTCGTAATAGGCGATTCCGAGCGGTTGAGCTGTACTTGCGAATGAATAAAATGCCGCGAACAGGAACAACATAAACCTCAACGGGTTCGATGCCGGTTTCGTGGGGCGGAGTTCGGTCATGACGCGCTTCGGTTTACGTTCGACGCGGCAGTCGGTGCCGTTATCGGGTCTTGTAGCCGCAGCTGTATTTTCCTTTCGCCAGATTGAGCAGTTTGCCCTTGATGAGGTTGCGGCGCAGCGGCGACACGCGGTCGGTGAACACCACGCCCTCGATGTGGTCGTATTCGTGCTGGATGACCCATGCTTTCAGGCCGGTGAATTCCTCGTCGTGGGGCTGGAAATCGGCATCGAGGTAGCGCATGCGAATCGAGAGCGAACGGTTGACGTCGGCATAGAGGCCGGGGAACGAAAGGCACCCTTCGTTGTAGGTCTTCGTCTCGGCCGACCGTTCGTAAATTTCGGCGTTGAGGAACGCCCGTTTGTAATCGGCGCACGCGGGGTCTTCGTCGGCCCAAGGCGTGCAGTCGACGATGAAGAGCCGCAGACTTTTGCCGATTTGCGGGGCCGCCAAACCGACGCCGCCGGCCTCGTCGAGCGTCAGAAACATGTTTTCGATGAGCGTTTTCGTCTCCGCTGCTCGGTCGGGCGCGAGTGCCTCGCAGGGTTTGCGAAGCACGTCGTCGCCGTATATCACGATAGGGTAAATCATAGTATGGATGCTGAATTTTGAATCGACTCCATGTATCCTTGCAGGATAATCGTGGCCGAAATTTTGTCTACCAGTGCCTTGTCGCGGCGCGCCATGCGGCCGATGCCGCTGTCCAGCATCGTCCGATGAGCGATGACCGACGTCAGCCGCTCGTCGTAGAACACCACCTCCTTGTCGGGGTAGGCTCGGCGGAGCCTCGCGGCCAGCGGTTCGATGTAACGCCACGTCTCCGACGGCGTGCCGTTCATCCGCGACGGTTTTCCCAAGACGATGATATCCACCTGCTCGCGGGAACAGTAGTCGGCCAGCCACTTTTCGAGCTCGCGGGTCGGGACGGTCTCCAACCCTCCGGCGATGATGCGCAACGGGTCGCTCACGGCGATGCCCGTGCGCTTCGTGCCGTAGTCTATCGCAAGGATGCGTCCCACGCGCCGCCCGATTTTACAAGTGCAGTTTCTTGAACAGCTTGCGGTAGGAGCACTCCTCGTCGACCATGGCGCGCAGGGCGTCGATTGCCACGCGCTCCTGCTGCATCGTGTCGCGGTGGCGCACTGTCACGGTGTTGTCTTCGAGCGTCTGGCCGTCGACCGTCACGCAGAACGGCGTGCCGATAGCATCCTGCCGGCGGTAGCGTTTGCCGACCGAATCTTTCTCGTCGTAGACGATGTTGTAGTCGTATTTCAACAGGTCGACGATTTCCTGCGCCTTTTCGGGCATGCCGTCTTTCTTGACCAGCGGCAGCACGGCCACTTTGACCGGAGCCAGCGCGGCGGGCAGACGCAGCACGACGCGCGTATCGCCGCCGTCGAGCTGCTCCTCGGTATAGGCCGCCGACATCACTTGCAGGAACATGCGGTCGACGCCGATCGAGGTCTCGACCACATAGGGCACGTAGCTTTCGCCCGTTTCGGGGTCGAAGTACTGGATTTTCTTGCCTGAGAACTTCTGGTGGTTGCCCAAGTCGAAGTCCGTGCGCGAGTGGATGCCCTCCACCTCTTTGAATCCGAACGGGAAGTTGTATTCGACGTCGGTCGCGGCATTGGCATAGTGGGCCAGTTTATCGTGGTCGTGGAAACGGTAGTTGTCGTCGCCGAAGCCCAGCGCACGGTGCCATGCCATGCGGGTCTCCTTCCA
>CAMWYI010000148.1 GCA_947178455.1 uncultured Alistipes sp.
TAAATACGGTCTATCGTCTCCCTGTCGATCACAGGATGCAAAAATAACGAGAAAATCCATAAAAAAAAAGCCGTTCGCACGGAACGGCTTTTTCACTTCGACTGCGAACAAATTATTTCGCAGCTTCGACGGATGCCTTACGGAACTCCTTCATCAGTTTCGAGAGTTCCAAAGCCGATTTGCGGGCACGGGTACCAGCAGCCTTGTTGCCTTTTTCTACCTGAGCAGCCGCGTTGGCAGCAAATGCTTCATACTCCGCCTGAATCTTGTTTACAAGCTCTTTCATGTTTTTATAATTTTTTGATAATGGATGTTTATCGTTGCAAAGATAACGAAATAATCGAATCGCAACATTTTTTGCGGGATTTTTTGCATAAAAAAGCACAAAATGCGCCTTTCGGAGGTTCCGGCGGTATGTTTTTGGCTCATAATGCCCGACAAAAATCGCTTCCCGATGAATTTTATTCGATTGGTTCCCCACAATCGGCACGAAGCATCGCGCGGCGGATTCGGAACCTACGAGGCGCACGAACGGCAGCCGCTGTGGCAACCGCCGCACCCGCACAGCAGCTGCAATATACCTACAAATTGCGATTGACAAATTCGCCGGAAAAGCGTAACTTTGCCGTCGATTGGGCCAACGAAGCTACGAGTCATGCGTCTTTCGGAACTGAAAACCGGCGAATCGGCCACGATTTTGAAGGTGCTGGGGCACGGCGGATTCCGCCGCCGCATCATGGAAATGGGATTCGTCCGCAGCCAGCGGGTCGAAGTGTTGCTCAATGCCCCGCTCGAAGACCCGATCGAATACCGCATCATGGGGTACGACATCTCGCTGCGGCGCAGCGAAGCCGAAATGATCGTGGTGCTTTCGGATGCCGAAGTGCGGCAACTGCTCGAAGAACAACACCGTTCGGGCAAAACGGAACACCCCTTTGCGGAATACCCTTCGGAAGCGACCGACGACTGCCGCAACACCGATGAAATCATCACGCGCCAAAGCCGCATCATCACGGTCGCGCTGGTCGGCAATCCGAACAGCGGCAAGACCTCGCTTTTCAACGCCATATCGGGCGGACGCGAACACGTGGGCAATTACAGCGGCGTGACCGTCGGGGCCAAACTCGGCTACCGCAACTATCGCGGCTACCGGTTCGAGGTCACCGACCTGCCCGGCACCTATGCGCTGTCGGCCTACACGCCCGAAGAGCGTTTCGTGCGGCGTCATATCGCCGAAAAGACGCCCGACGTCATCATCAACTCGGTCGTGGCATCGAACCTCGAACGCAACCTCTATCTCACGACCGAACTCATCGACATCAACCCCCGCATGGTGGTGGCCCTCAACATGTACGACGAACTGAACGCCAGCGGCGCGAAACTCGACTACGACAATCTGGGCCGGATGCTGGGTGTGCCGATGGTGCCGGTAGAAGCGCGCAATCGCAAGGGAATCGACGAATTGCTGAATACGGTCATCGACGTCTACGAGAATCGCGACGACCGCGTGCGCCATATCCACATCAATCAGGGGCCGGTTATCGAGGAGGGCTTGCAAAAACTCAACGCAGCGGTCGGAAGTTGTCGTGACGAACTGCCGAAAGCCTTTCCGCCGCGCTACTATGCCCTGAAACTCTTGGAGGGCGACCGCGAAATCGAAGAACGCCTGAACCGCTGCGCCCAGTTCGCCGAATGGACGGAAATGCGCGACCGCGAAGCGCGACGCATCACCGAAGCGCTCGGCGAAGATGTCGAAACGGCTATCGCCAACCAAAAGTACGGATTCATTTCGGGCGCGCTGAAAGAGACCTACACGGCCGGTCGGCGCGAAGAAGCGACGACAACGGCCCTTATCGACACGTTCGTAACGCACAAATTGTGGGGATTTCCGATTTTCTTCCTGCTCATGGGGCTGATGTTCTGGTGCACGTTCAATTTGGGCGCCTACCCGCAGGAATGGCTCGGCACGCTGGTCGGCTGGATCGGCGAAGCGGTCGACCGGCTGCTGCCCGCAGGCGTGCTGCGCGATTTGCTGGCCGACGGCGTTATCGGCGGCGTGGGGTCGGTCATCGTCTTTCTGCCGAACATCATGATTCTCTATTTATTCATCTCGTTCATGGAGGATTCGGGCTATCTGGCCCGCGCGGCGTTCATCATGGACCGCGTGATGCACCGGCTGGGACTGCACGGCAAATCGTTCATTCCGCTCATCATGGGCTTCGGCTGCAACGTGCCGGCCATCATGGCGAGCCGGACAATCGAAAGCCGAAGCAGCCGGCTGATTACCATTCTGATAACTCCGTTCATGTCATGCAGCGCCCGAATACCGATTTACCTGCTGCTGGCCGGTACGTTTTTCGGGTCGAACGCCATTTGGGTCATGACGGGGCTCTATCTTGCGGGCGTACTCGTCGCCATTCTCACGGCCCGGCTGATGCGCCGGTTCCTCTTTCCGGTAGACGAAACGCCTTTCGTCATGGAGCTGCCGCCCTACCGGCTGCCGACGTGGAAGACGACCCTCGCGCACATGTGGGACAAATGCGCGCAATATCTGCAAAAAATGGGCGGCATGATTCTCGTGGCGTCGATCGTCGTGTGGTTTTCGAGCTACTATCCGCGTCCGAACGATACCTCCGACGCCCTCGCAAGCCCCACGACCCATTACGAAAATTCCTATCTCGGGCGGTTGGGCAAGGCCTGCGAGCCGGTGTTCCGTCCGCTGGGGCTGAACTGGAAAGCGGGCGTCGCACTGCTTTCGGGCGTACCGGCCAAAGAAATCGTCGTCAGCACGCTCGGAGTGCTCTATTCCGAAAACGAAGCGCCCCGCGAACTGCCGGTCGAGGTGGATTCATCCATCGCAATCATCGGCGGCGGCGAAGGCGTAACGGAAGTATTGACGACCCCCACCGCGCCTATAAACGACGATGCCTCCGCACTCTCGAAACGGCTGGTCGCCAGCGGCGATTTCACGACGGCTTCGGCATTGGCATTTTTGGTCTTCATTCTGCTCTACTTCCCCTGCATCGCGACGGTCGCAGCCATCGGAAGCGAAGCCGGCTGGAAATGGGCCGTACTTACGCTCTTTTACAACACGGGATTGGCATGGATCGTGGCATGGGCAGTCTATCATCTCGCTTTGTGGATTTGACGGCATGGATTGGCAGACCCTCATCGTATGGGCTATCGGCATTGCGATAGCCGGGGTTATCGCCCGTCGGCTCTATCGGCTCGCAACAGGACGCAAGCCGAGCGGATGCGCCGCCTGCGACGAAACGGAGTGCCCGCTCCGAAAGCCGGGCACATCGGCGTGCCCGAAACAAAAAAGAGCGGACGGTTTTTGAAACCGTCCGTTTTCGTTTTTTACAACAGTTTTTGCCGAATCGCCTCGCAAGAACTTTCAGGGTCATGGGCATCGAACAGATGTCCGTGAATGCCCAATGCTTCGGCCGCTCGGATATTGGCCCGACGGTCGTCGATGAACAAGGTCTCGTCGGGCTGCAATCCGTAACGCTCCAACAGAATCTCGTAAATACGCGGCTCGGGTTTCACGGTGTGCTCCTCGCACGACACGACCTCGCCGTCGAAATGCCGATAGACCGGAAAACGCCGCAAAAAGTCGATGAACTCGCACGACATATTCGACAACACGTAGAGCCGGTAACCAGCCGCTTTCAAATCGCCTATCAGACGCTCGGTCGCTTCGACGGGACGTTGGAGGTCGATGGCCTGCCGCAGGTACTCGTCGCACTTCGCGCGGTCGCAGCCGTTGATTCGGCAAAGTTCTTCGGCCACCTCGTCCAACGTCGAAGTGCCGCGATCGTACTCCTCCCAGAAGTGCGGAATCTGCTCCTGCCGCACGAATCCGAAAAATTCGACGAAATCGGGTGTGCAATCGCTGCGTCGGCGGGCGAACAACACGCCGCCCAAATCGAAAACGATATTTTTCATAGTCCGGTTCATTTTACGACATGCACTTCGGCCGCAGCCGCTTTCACACGGTCGCGCAGGGCATCCAAATCGCTGCCGAGCGGAGCGTATCCCACGACGACACCCATGCGCCTATTGACGCGAGCCGACGGTTTGCCGAAGATGCGCACATCGAAGCGCGGGTCGGCCGCCAAAGCGCGTTCGACACCCTCGTAATGCGGCGTCTGCGCAATCGCTTCGGGCGAAAGAATCACCGCGCTGGCCCCGATACGCTCGAACGTAATCGCGGGAATCGGCAATCCCAGTAC
>CAMWYI010000149.1 GCA_947178455.1 uncultured Alistipes sp.
ACGATTTTGCTCGTGGCATGGCGGTCGAACGCCATGCGGGCGTCGATGGGCGACATGCCGCAGCCGTTGTCCACGATTTGAATCAACTCCAATCCGCCGTTGCGGTAGTTGACCTTGACGCTGGTCGCACCGGCGTCGAGGGCGTTTTCCATCATCTCCTTGACGACCGAGGCGGGCTGTTCGACCACCTCGCCCGCCGCGATTTGGTTGGCGACGATTTCGGATAGCAATCGGATGCGGTCGGCCATGGCTTATTCTTGGTAATCGTTGGGTACGACGGTGATAGGGGCATACGGGTCGAAATCGCCGTATTCGTCTTGGATTTGGACGGGGGTCGGCCGATCGTTGGCGAAGAATGCCGCCAGACGCGGGTAGACCGCCTGAATGAACAGCAGCGCCAAGAACGCGATGCCTAAATAAATCCATATCCGCATGCGGCCGTTGCCGCTGCGACGCTTCGCGCGGGCTTCGCGCTGCGTGCGGATGTACTGCCCCGGGCGATATTCGCCGTCGTCGTCCGAACGCCGGCCGTGCAGTTCGGCCCGACGCTGTTCGCGCGCCTCCTTTTCGGGGTCGTAGTAACGCGGAATGTAGTTGAACTTGTTGGCGTGTTTTTTGAATGGCGTGAAACCCAGCATGGCGTTGTCGATTATCTGAAAAAGTTTTTCATGCGCTCGAAGATGTTTTGGTTCTTGACCGATTCGGCCCGTTGGAAATCGGGCTGTGCGGCTAATTGTTCGACCAAACGTTTCTCTTCGGCGTTCAGTTTCGCCGGAACGGTGATGTCGACCACCACCAGCAGGTCGCCGCGTCCGTAGCCGTTGACGTCGGGCAGACCCTTGCCGCCCAGCCGCAGCACCTTGCCTGCGTGCGTGCCGGGCGCGATTTTGATTTTGGCCCGTCCGTCGACCGTCGGCACCTCGACCGTGCCGCCTAACAGCGCAGTCGGAACGGTGATGTTCAGATTGTGAATCAGGTCGTTGCCGTCGCGTATCAGTTCGGGGTTCGGTTCCTCTTCGATAATCACCAGCAGGTCGCCGTTGATGCCGCCGTGCCGGGCCGCATTGCCTTTGCCCGTGACCGTCAGTGCCATGCCTTCGCCCACACCGGCCGGAATGTTGATTTCTACGACCTCCTGTCCGCGCAACGTTCCCTCGCCGTGACACTTGTCGCAGGGCGCGGTGATGACCTTGCCCGTGCCGCCGCAGGTCGGGCAGACGCTCTGGGTCTGCATCCGGCCGAAGAACGAATTTTCGACCCGCATCACGTAACCCGACCCGTTGCAGGTCGAGCAGGTCGCATAGGCGTTGCTGTCGCGGGCGCCCGTGCCGGAGCACTGGTCGCAGGCTACGGTTTTGTTGATTTTCAGTTTTTTGGTGACGCCCGTCGCGATTTCGGCCAGCGTCAGCCGCACCTTGATGCGGATGTCCGAGCCTCGGTTGACCCGACGTCCGCCGCCCGACGAACGGAATCCTCCGCCGAAATGTCCGCCGAAGATGTCGCCGAACTGCGAGAAAATATCCTCCATCGAGAATCCGCCGAATCCCTCGAATCCGCCCGCTCCGCCGCCTGCGGCACCGTGCATGCCGGCATGGCCGAACTGGTCGTAGCGGGCCCGTTTGTCGGGGTTCGACAGCACGTCGTAGGCTTCGGCAGCCTCCTTGAATTTCTCTTCCGCCTCCTTGTCGCCCGGGTTCTTGTCGGGGTGATACTGAATCGCCGCTTTGCGGTAGGCCTTCTTTATTTCGTCTGCGTTGGCGTTTTTGGCAACGCCCAAAACTTCGTAGTAGTCTCTTTTTTCTGCCATAGCGTTATTCTCCTACAACCACTTTCGCGAATCGCAATACCTTGTCGCCCAGCAGGTAGCCGGTCTGTACGGTATCGACCACGCGCCCTTTGTGTTCGTCGCCCGCCGCGAAGCGTGCGACGGCTTCCGACGTTTCGGGGTCGAACTCCTTGCCGGTCACCTCGATAGCCGTGACGCCCCGCTGACGCAGGGCTTCGGTGAATTTCTGCGCGATGAGCACCACGCCCGAACGCAGAGCTTCCACGTCGTCGCTCTTTTCCATCGCCGCAACGGCCCGTTCCACGTCGTCGTGCACGGGCAGCATGGCCAGCAACACGTCGCGGCCGCCCGTCTGTACCAACTCCATTTTCTCTTTGAGCGTGCGCTTGCGGTAGTTGTCGAATTCGGCCTGCAAACGCAGGAACTTGTCTTTCCACTGGTCGATTTCGGCCCGCAGCGCATCGTCCGCCGACGGGTCGGCAGCCGCTTTCTCGGCATCGGAGAACTGTTGGCTGTCGGCATCTTCTGTCATTATGTCACTCATGCCGCCGGTATCGTCTGCCATATTGGCGCACGGCTGGCCTTCGCACGAAGGGTATCCGTCGCCTGCGTTGAAACCGTCGTCCTCGCTAACCGCTTCATTGTAAATGTTTTCCTTTTTCATATCGCGTGATTTTTTCTATCTTTTCCGAATTGTTCGCACAAATTGCATACCATAGGGCTGTTCGTGGCACGGGTCGTCAGCCGATGATGAAAATCGCCGGCCGTTTGTTCGTGTCGGGCAGTTCGCGTTGCCGCCACTCCGCGACGCGGTGCGTCTGCACGAATGCCGTCGGGGAGGTCAAGTCTATGGCGATGCCCAGCGGCGTGTCGGGGGCCAGCGTTTGCAGGAGTTGTTCCAGCAGTTTGGCGTTGCGGTAGGGGGCCTCGATGAAGAGTTGCGATTGTCCTTCGGTGCGGGCCCGCCGCTCGAAAAACCGAATGGCTTTGGCCCGTTCGGGCGGTTTGACGGGCAGATAACCGTTGAACGCGAACGACTGGCCGTTGAGCCCCGAAGCCATGACAGCCAGAATAATCGACGAAGGGCCGACGAGCGGCACGACGCGGATGTCGTGGCGGTGGCAGGCCTCGACGACCAGCGCACCCGGGTCGGCGACGGCGGGCACGCCCGCTTCGGAGATGACTCCGGCCGAGCGTCCCTGCAAAATCGGGGCGATGAGCGATTCGATTGCGGCGCCCGGCGCGGTGTGTTCGTTCAGTTCGCGGAATTCGAGCGTGTCGATAGGCCGCGCGATGCCCGCTTTCGAGAGAAAACGGCGCGCCGTGCGGGTGTTCTCGACGATGAAGTAGTCGAGCGACTCCATGACGGCCCGATTCGCGGTGGGCAGGACGTCCCACACACCGGTTTCGTCCGAAACGGGACACGGGAGCAGATAGAGGGTGCCTTTCATTCTTTGAGGTATATTCGCTTGACGCGCGCCGAGACCGACGTCAGGATTTCATAGGGAATGGTGCCTAATACGCGGGCCATCGTTTCGGGGTCGTTGCCTGCGGCCCCCGAAAAAATCGTCACTTCGTCGCCCTCCTGCACGCCCTCGATGTCGGTGATGTCGATCATGCAGCTGTCCATGCAGATGCGTCCCACGATCGGTGCGGGGCGTCCGTTGACCGACATCGACCAGCGGCCGCATCCCAAATGGCGGTCGAGTCCGTCGGCATAACCTACGGGAATGGTCGCCGTGACGGTCGGACGGGTCAGTCGGCCGGCGCGTCCATAGCCCACCGTGTCGCCTGCGGGCAGGTGTTTGATTTGCACGATGCGCGTCTTCAAAGCCGAGACGGGGCGCAGCGCGTCGTTGTGTTCGTAACCGAAGCCGTAAAGCCCCAACCCCAATCGGCACATGTCGAACTGCGCTTCGGGGAACCGTTCGATAGCGGCCGAGTTGGCCGTGTGGCGGATGACCGGATAGGGGAGCGACGCGGCTACGGTCGAGCTCATCCGGTCATAGCAGGCTATTTGCTCGCGCGTGTAGGCATCCTCTTCGGGCATGTCCGAGCAGTTGAGGTGCGAAAAAATCGACGCCACGCGCACCTGCGGATAGTGCGGCAAAGCGGCGCACAAGTCGGGCAGCTCCGTTTCGACGAATCCCAGCCGGTGCATCCCTGTGTCCAATTTGAGGTGGATAGGGTAGCGCGTTTCGCCTGCATGGGCGACCGCCGCCGCGAAATCGTGCAGCGACCGCAGGCTGTAAATTTCGGGTTCGAGCCGGTTGGCGACCATCAGGTCGAAGCTGTCCGCATCGGCATTGAGCACCACGACGGGCATCGTGATACCGCGTTCGCGCAACAACACCCCCTCGTCGGCAAAAGCGACGGCCAGATAGTCCACGCCCTGATGCTGCAACAGC